>NZ_NHBI01000070.1:0-43229 GCF_002167505.1 Sulfitobacter sp. TMED3
GAGGGTTTGCACGACACGCGCCACACATCACCCTGCCCGTCGTGAAACGCCGCCACATCACGGATGCCGGACCAAAGCGCCTGCGTGGCTGCTGCATCGCGTTGCTCGACCTCGCCTCCCGCGCCGGCGAGTAACGATTGAAGCTGGCTCAGACGGTAGCTGACCGATGCCTCGAACCCTTCGATGCGCAGTGCGGTTTCGCGGGTGGCAGGGTCATGGGCGGCACCTGTCACCTCGAACGGGCTGCCAAGGGCGCGGGCCATCGCGGCCACAGCGGCCCCATCGTCCAGCCCGTGCAACACCAAGGTCGCCTGCGTTTCAGGGCGTGGCAGCACCTTCATCGATACCTCGCTCAGCACACCCAAAGTGCCGTAAGACCCCGCCATCAGCTTGACCAGATCATAGCCGGTGACATTCTTCATCACGCGCCCGCCGTTCTTGACCACGGCACCGCGCCCGTCGACAAAGCGCACCCCCAGCAGAAAGTCCCGCGCCGCCCCGACCGAGATCCGCCGCGGTCCGCTGATATTGCCTGCCATTACCCCACCGATCGTCGGCGTGCCGCTGGTGCCCAACAATCCGCGATGGTCCATCGGTTCGAACGCGAGACGCTGGTTTTCGGCGGCCAGCGCCTCTTCGATCTCGGCCACGGGAGTGCCGGGTTTCGCGACCAGCGTCAGCGCACCGGGTTCATACAGCGTGACCCCCTGCAGCCCCGCGACGCGCATGATCTGACCTGTCGCGGGCAGGCCGCGCGTGCCGCCCCCCTGAACCGAGATCGGGCCAGCGGCACCTTTGACCGCTTCGACCAGCGTCTCTTCGGATGTGATGGCCATGTCTCGGCTCCTTCGTCGTGCGTGTAATCTTTTGAAGATCAGCAGTTAATCAGGCGCGGGTTATTCCGCCGCGAGCGCCACGGCGCGGCGTGTCTCTGACGCGTCCAGTGGAAAGACCTTGGCGGGGTTCAGCAGCCATTCGGGGTCGAACACATCCTTCACCGCCATCTGCGCCTCCAGATCGTCGGGGGCGTATTGCACATGCATCAGATCGCGTTTCTCGATCCCGACGCCATGTTCGCCGGTCAGACAGCCGCCCACTTCGACGCAGAGCTTGAGGATCTCGGCCCCGAATTCCTCGCACAGCTCCAGATCGCCCGGTTTGTTGGCATCAAACAGGATCAACGGGTGCATATTGCCGTCGCCTGCGTGAAACACATTGCCGACCTTCAGCCCGAACTGATCGCTGAGTTCCTTGATGCGTTTGAGCACGAAGGGCAGCGAGGACACAGGGATGGTGCCATCCAGACACATGTAGTCGTTGATCTGCCCCATCGCGCCAAAGGCCGATTTCCGACCCAGCCAGATCTTGGCGCTTTCCTCTGCGGATTTGGATTGCCGCAGTTCCACCGGATTGTGCCGCTGCGCGATGTCGGAAATCAGACCCAACTGGTGGTCAATCTCCGCGTCAGAGCCTTCGACCTCGATGATCAGCAGTGCCTCGCACATGGGATAACCAGCCTTGGCGAAGGCCTCCGTCGCTTCGATACAGGGGCGGTCCATGAATTCGATTGCGACGGGCAAGACACCCGCCTTGATGATGTCAGAGACACATTCCCCCGCGACCTCGTTATCGTCGAACCCGATCAACACGGGCCGCGCGCCTTCGGGTTTGTGCAGGATGCGCAGCGTGGCTTCGGTGACGACCCCCAGCTGCCCTTCAGAGCCGCAGATCAGCCCAAGCAGGTCCAGCCCGCCCGCATCCAGATGCGCGCCGCCAACCTCGATCACCTCGCCATCCATCAAGACCATCGTAACGCCCATGAGGTTGTTGGTCGTCACCCCGTATTTCAGACAATGCGCCCCGCCCGAATTCATCGCGATATTGCCTGCGATGGCACAGGCCAGCTGGCTTGAAGGGTCGGGCGCGTAAAAGAAACCGTCTTCCTCGACCGCGCCTGTGACGCTCAGGTTGGTACGCCCGGTTTGCACCTTGATGATGCGGTTGGGGTAATCGGTTTCGATCACCTCGTTCATACGCGCCACGCCAAGGATCACGCAGTCCGCCGTGGGCAGCGCGCCCCCCGCCAGCGACGTACCGGACCCACGCGGCACGACGGGCACGCCCTCTTCGTGGCAGATGCGCAACACGTCCGATACCTGCTGTGTGGTATAGGGCAACACCGCCACCATCGGCGCACATTTATAGGCGGTCAGCGCGTCACATTCATAGGCCCGCGTCTCNCGNTCATCCGAGATGACAGCATCAGCCGGCAAAACCTGACGCAGCCGATCAACCACACGNGTCTTGCGCGCGATCACGGCTTGGCTGGGNATGGGCATTTCCATGGCGAACCTCCAGNTTGGTAAAATAATATGACCAATTAAAGACATTGGCAACATAGAACCAGTCGGCGTATGCAGCTTAGCATGACTTGGATGGATCGCATCGCCCTGTTTCAACCGCTGGATTATGCCGCTTTGGCGATAATCTTTTGCGCCTGGCTGGCCATTGGCTGGCGCATCGAACACCCNAANCCCGCGAAGCCCTCTGTGTCGCTGATCATGGCGCAATACCGGCGCGAATGGATGACCCAGATGATCACCCGTCAGCCGCGTATCTTTGATTCGCAGATGATCAGCACCCTGCGGCAAAGCACNGCTTTCTTCGCCTCTACCAGCATGATCGCTTTGGGNGGGACANTGGCGCTTTTGGGCAACAGCGAGCGTCTGTCGACGGTGGTCGAAGACCTTGCCCTGACCGAGCTGCCCACCGTGGTGTGGGAATTCAAAATGCTGCTGCCACTGTTCTTTCTGACCAACGGCTTTCTGAAATTCGTCTGGTCAAACCGGCTGTTTGGCTATTGTTCGGTGCTCATGGCCGCCGTCCCAAATGACCCCGAGGACCGCCGCGCACCCCCGCTGGCNTCCAAGGCGGCAGAGATCAACATCACCGCCGCNCGCAGTTTCAATCGGGGGTTGCGATCGCTTTATTTTGCGCTGGCCAGTCTGGGCTGGATCGTCGGCCCGATCCCCCTCACCNTCGCNGCNATGGTCACNGTNATCATCATCTGGCGGCGCGAGTTCACGTCACTGTCACGGCGCATTCTATTGGAAAATGAGCAAGGCTAGTCTATATGTCTGTTTTCAGACATTGGTGTATTCATGTACAAATTGATCCTTTCCATTCCGCTGCTGGTTGCAGCACAGGTCGCTGCGGCAGACCCGACCTCCATCAACTCGGTGCGCGTGTCGAAAGAGGGCGGCCTTTATAAGTTCGACGTGACGATCAGCCATAATGATACCGGCTGGGACCACTTTTCGGACGCGTGGCGCATTCTGGATGCCGATGGCAACCAGCTGGCGATCCGCGAATTGATCCACCCCCACGTGGACGAACAACCGCTGACNCGTTCCCTGTCCGGCGTTGAGCTGCCCGCAGGCACGACAGAGGTCGGCATTCAGGCCCGCGATACGCAGGCCGGTTGGGGGAAAGAGATCAAGAAGGTCCAGATCAAGTAAGGTTTGGGCCCTGCCGGACNNCAGANCTGNCGGATTTATACGCGGTGGTATGGGCCGCCCGACAGGATCGAGGCGGCGCGATACAGCTGTTCTGCCAGCATGACGCGCACCAGCATGTGCGGCCAGACCATCTTGCCGAATGACAGCGCATGATCCGCCTCGCGGCGTAGCTCTTTGTCGATGCCATCCGCGCCGCCGATGACAAAGCACAGATCCCCCCGCCCCTGATCGCGCCAGCCCCCAAGGCGGTTGGCGAAATCCGGNGAGGTTTCGACCNTGCCTCGTTCGTCCATCACACAGATCAACGACCCCGCAGGAATGGCACGGCGCANCAGCGCGGCTTCGGCGGGCATACCGCCATTTTTCTTATCCTCAACCTCNATCACGCGCGCGGGCCCAAGGCCCAGCGCGCGACCGGTTCGATCGAACCGATTCAGATAATCATCAATGAGGTCTTTTTCCGGTCCGGCGCGCAAACGCCCGACCGCACAGATGTGAANACGCATGANCCCTGCCTGAAAGGCAGCTTAATGCGGCATCACGGCTGGGGCTTCTGTGGTCATCCACATCTTCTCCAGCTGGTAGAATTCGCGGACTTCNGGACGGAACACGTGAACGATCACATCGCCTGTGTCGATCAGCACCCAGTCNCCNGTTTCCTTGCCTTCGACCTTGGGCGAACGNCCATAGTCGTCCTTGACCATCTGGGCCAGCTTTTCAGCGATTGCCGAAACCTGACGCGAAGACCGGCCGGAGCACACAACCATNTAGTCGCCAATCGCCGTTTTGCCGCGCAGATCGATCTGCACAACTTCTTCGGCTTTGTCGTCGTCAAGTTGGGAAAGGATTGAAGCCAGCAGAGCGTCGCTTGTGGCTGTGTTTTGTTCAGCAGTCATCAGGGCTGCCTGCGGGGTAGCAGTCGGAACTGCATTTGAAAGCGTTGACAGGACATTGTCCTCCTTTAGACGCGCCGACAGTCCCCCGGCGCTGGGGATGTCCTAGAATAGGCACGCCGAAGTGAAATTTCAATGACAAGCGGCCATGACCGGCATTTACCGGCGCGCGCCAGTCGGGGCCGTTCCGNGAGCCGCGACACCACCGCTTTGACGGGCCGCCCGTAACGNGGCGAGAGAATNGCANNCCCTGACGGGCAAACTCTTGTCCGCTGTGCATTTTTGCNGACGACACTGGCGTTGTCAGGGGGTACNACGACCACCCTCCTCGCAGCGCCATGAAGGTCTGGCCGATAGGCGCATATGCCATCTGTCCGGCTCGGGTTGGCAGTCGTGCCACAGCGTCGCAAAGCTGCCATGCGCCCGCGACAGNGGGATATGGNGGTTCGGGCGCAGTCACGACNGGNTCNCGGCCCCGCTGATTCCCGCCGCTCATTCCTGTGTTGATCCNGTANCTNCACCNGCGCGGGACAGGGCGAGCTTGCTGTCGTCCAGAACCTTGACCTCGCGCTGCGGGAAGGGGATCGAAATGCCATGCTCTTTGAACGCATCCCAAAGCGCCAGATAAACATTGCCCCTGATATTGGTCAGACCGCCTGTCGGGTCCTTGATCCAGAAGCGCAGGATGTAATCGACGCTGCTATCCCCAAAGCCCACGATATGACAGACCGGAGCTTTAAAGCTCAGCACCCTCTCGACCCCGCTTGCGGCCTCTACCGCAAGTTTGCGCACCACATGGGGATCATCCCCGTAAGCCGTGCCGAAATAGATATCGAGCCGCACAAAATCGTTGGAGTGGGACCAGTTCACCACCTGACCGGTGATCAGGTCCTCGTTCGGGATCAGATATTCCTTCCCGTCCCGCGTCACGACAGAGGCATAGCGCGCGCCCAAGGTCTGGATCCAGCCAAACGTATCGCCAAGGCTGATCACATCCCCCGGCTTGATCGATTTGTCGATGAGGATGATGATCCCCGACACAAGGTTCGATACGACCTTTTGCAGGCCGAAACCAAGGCCCACACCAATCGCCCCTGACAGCACCGCAAGCCCGGTAAGGTCAATTCCGACGGCCTTGACCCCCATAAAGAAAGCGATGCCATAAAGCGTCAGCTGTACACCCTTCACCGCCAACACCTGCATAGAGGGGCTGATGTCTTCGTTCTTGCGGATCGTGGCAGCGCTGGTCTGGCTGATGATCCGCGCCACAGAAAAGAACAGACCGATCACCACCAGCGCGGTGATCACCGTCAGCAGCGAAAGCCGGAAATCCCCGATCGACAGCGCCACCGAATCCAGAAACGCCGAGACATCATCGACCACGTTCAGCGCATAGAGCGTGGCGTAGATCCACAGCCCCCATGTCACCAGCCGCCGCATGGGGCGGTTGCGCACCAGCCGCGCCGCAAAGGCGATACAGACCCAAACCGCCACCAGCGTTGCGAATATGCCGATCAGATAGGACCGCGACGGCCAGGTGATGTTCTGCATCACCAGATAGACCGTCCCTGCCAGCAGGGCGAACCACATCAGCCCCAGACGCCGCTTGACCTGCACCACCATGCGCAACTGCCACTTGGACCACCCCTCGCGCGAGCGGACCCAGTTTTGCAGCCAGTTGCCCGTGGCGTGATGCAGCCCCCATGATATCAGCGCAAGCCCGAGCAGGATGAACATCTGGTACTGACGCCAGCCGGGCTGCATCAGGCTTTCTGCCAATCCGATCCCCCCTGCGATCAACGCCTGGATACTCTCAAGGAAATGGGCAAAGGGGTCTGGGGTCATCATAAACTTTCAAGGCAAGAAACTTGTACAGGGCTTTAATGGTGGGACAATCCCGCGCACCGCGCAAGAAGGGATACCCGCGCCCACGCACAACCACGTGATCCGATGCAGCCGCGCCACCACCGCACACCGTCAGAATCCTTGATCACATGGCCGAAAGCGTCTAGCTAAGCCGCTATGACACATGTTTCAGACGATCTGTTCAACATTTGCGACCGCGCCCGCTTGCGCGAACGCTTTTTCGGGGCAACCCACACCGTGCTGGCGCGACTATAAACGCCCGCCCGCGCCTTGGCGCTCGTCTTTCGTACACCCCTATTCTTCGCTTACATAACATACGGGAGAGGACCACATGTCCCCCAAAACGCTCTATGATAAAATCTGGGATGCCCATGTCGCGCACGAGGCCGACGATGGCACCTGCCTTCTGTACATCGACCGTCACCTCGTCCACGAAGTGACCAGCCCGCAAGCCTTTGAAGGGCTGCGGATGACGGGCCGCACCGTGCGCCGCCCTGACCAGACCATCGCTGTGCCCGATCACAACGTGCCGACCACGCTGGACCGCGCCAACGCCGCGACGATGACCGAAGACAGCCGCGTTCAGGTGGCCGCCCTTGATACAAACGCCAAGGAATTCGGCCTGCACTACTACCCCGTGTCCGACGTGCGTCAGGGCATCGTGCATATCGTCGGCCCCGAGCAGGGCTGGACCCTGCCCGGCATGACCGTTGTCTGCGGCGACAGCCACACGGCGACACATGGGGCCTTCGGGTCGCTGGCCCACGGGATCGGCACCTCGGAGGTGGAACACGTGCTGGCGACGCAAACGCTGATCCAGAAGAAATCCAAGAACATGAAGGTCGAGATCACCGGCAAGCTTGCCCCCGGTGTGACCGCCAAGGACATCACCATGACCGTGATCGGTGAAACCGGCACGGCGGGCGGCACCGGCTATGTCATCGAATATTGCGGCGAGGCGATCCGTGACCTGTCGATGGAAGGCCGCATGACCGTCTGCAACATGGCCATCGAGGGCGGCGCNCGCGCTGGCNTGATCGCGCCGGACGACAAGACGTTCGAATATTGCAAAGGCCGCCCCCACGCGCCCAAGGGTGCCCAGTGGGAAGCCGCGATGGATTGGTGGAAAACTCTGTATTCCGATGACGACGCCCATTGGGACAAGGTCATCACGATCAAGGGCGAAGACATCGCGCCAGCCGTGACTTGGGGCACCTCGCCAGAGGATGTTCTGCCCATCACCGCCAAAGTACCCGCGGCATCCGACTTCACCGGCGGCAAGGTCGACGCGGCGAAACGCGCGATCGAATACATGGGCCTGACCGAAGGCATGGCGCTGACCGATATCGAGATCGATACCGTGTTCATCGGNTCNTGCACCAACGGCCGCATCGAAGACCTGCGCGCTGCGGCGGCGGTTCTGAAAGGCAAGAAGATCAAGGACGGNATGCGCGCCATGATCGTCCCGGGCTCCGGCCTNGTGCGGGCGCAGGCCGAGGAAGAAGGGCTTGCCGANATCTTCAAGGATGCCGGTTTCGAATGGCGCCTTGCGGGGTGCTCCATGTGTTTGGCGATGAACCCCGACCANCTGGCGCCGGGCGAACGCTGCGCATCGACATCGAACCGCAACTTCGAGGGCCGTCAGGGCTTTAAGGGGCGCACCCATTTGATGTCCCCCGCGATGGCTGCCGCTGCCGCTCTTACCGGACGTTTGACCGATATCCGCAAGCTCGACGCGTAAGCGGCCAGCAGATCAAAGGACAACAAAACCATGAACAAATTCGACAANCTTTCCGGGATCGCGGCCCCCATGCCGATGGTGAATATCGACACCGATATGATCATCCCCAAGCAGTTCCTGAAAACGATCAAACGGTCGGGCCTTGGCGTGAACCTGTTTGACGAGATGCGCTATGACCGCGACGGCAACGAAGTACCGGATTTCGTGCTCAACAAACCGCAATACCGTGACGCGCAGATTCTTGTGGCGGGNGATAACTTCGGTTGTGGNTCTTCGCGGGAACACGCGCCTTGGGCCATCGCCGATTTCGGCATCACCTGTGTCATCGCGCCCAGCTTTGCGGACATCTTCTACAACAACTGNTTCAAGAACGGCATCCTGCCGATCGCCCTGCCGCAAGAGCAGGTGGACCTGTTGATGAAAGACGCCGAAAAAGGCTCTAACGCGCGGATCGAAGTGGATCTTGANGCGCAGACGATCACCAGCTCTGACGGCGAAGTCATCAGCTTCCAGGTTGACGCGTTCAAGAAGCACTGCCTGATGAACGGGCTCGACGATATTGGTCTGACGCTGGAAAAAGCGGCCTCTATCGACAGCTTCGAATCTGCCGCTGCACAGGCACGCCCCTGGGTCTGACCCCCACGGGCCCGGCCCGACGGGCTGGCGCGCTTGACCTAACCACGGGTTGAGTTCTATACATGGTTGTGGGCACCGCNTTGTTGCCCACAACAGACCGCGGGTTGCGTCATTTTCGCCGCAGCTATGATGCAATATCGCACCACACCTGCGCTCAAAATGTCTCAGATCCGCGCGCATCGTCAGGAACGGGCTTGAGGAATGTGGCGAAAGAAGACACAATTGAGGCAATTCTGAGGCAGGCCTTCGACACCCGAGGGCATCAAGTTGGAACAAGCACGCGGCAAAGAATCGTGGCTGGCCAGTTTGGAAGGGTAGTTTTGTGATTGCACGTATATCCGGCGCGGCAGCGCGTGGCATTCTGGTGGCATTGTTGATTGCAACGCCCGCCCTCATGTTACCCGATGCNTTGAACGATTCCAGCCAGATCACNATGCTGGTGGCGCTGATCGCCTGNTTNCTNACGTTCATCGAATACAACTCGAACTTCCCCAGCATCATCGAATTCCGCGACGCGGCCCCCTTCAACCGGCTGCGCTATGTCTGCCTGCTGGTCACCATCATCCTGCTGACGTTGATCCTGAAGCAAAAGGTCAGCCCCTCGGTTCTGGGCGGTGCCATGACCTCTATCGGGACGATTCTTGGCAATGCGATGGATTTCCCCTTTTCGCCGGTGCGCATGATTGTCCTGATGCTGCCCGAAAGCGCNAGCGACGCNCTGGTGACATCGGTCCGTACGTCCGCNGGCATGGCCTATCTGATCTCGCTGATCTCGATGGGGGCGTTTCTGGTGCTGGTGCGCATCATGAATTGGCCNGTGCGTCAGGGGGCCTTTAACGTCTGGGTGAACCTGCCNCTNTTCGACCCGACCGCGGGCGGCGATGTCATCTATCGNCTGCAACGGGACGCANGNATCAATATCGCGCTTGGCTTCCTTCTGCCCTTCCTGATCCCCGCAGTAGTCAAAGCGGCGGCCGATCTGCTAGACCCGATTACATTGCAGAACCCGCATACCCAGATCTGGACAGTCGCCGCATGGGCCTTCCTTCCTGCCAGCATCATCATGCGCGGCATTGCCATGGGCAAGATCGCCGAGATGATCGAAGAGAAACGCCGTCGCGCCTATGCCGACGAGGCGGAGAAAGATCACGGCTTGCAGCCAGCCTGATCGCAGGCGTCCTGCTGGCCGCATCCCCCGCGNTGGCAGAGCCNCTGCGCATCGCCACCTTCAACACCGAATTATCGCGGGCCGGACCGGGTCTGCTGCTGCGCGACATTGCCAAAGGGTCGGACCCGCAGATTNCCGCTGTGACGCGCCTGCTGGCGGATGTTGCTGCCGATATCATCGTGCTGCAGGGGGTGGATTACGATCTTGGCGGCACAACGCTTGGCGCTTTGGCGGACAGGCTTGGCGAGGCTGGCCCCAGCTACCCCTACCGTTTCGCNCTGCCCCCGAATGCGGGACGGCCCACGGGNNTGGATATGGACGGCGACGGTAAAACGGGCGGCGCGCGCGATGGTCAGGGCTATGGCCGCTTCTTCGGCGCGGGCGCGATGGCGATCCTGTCGCGCTATCCCGTGCTGCGCACCGATGTTCAGGATTACAGCGATTTTCTGTGGCGTGACCTGCCCGATGNGCTGCTGCCNCAGACGGACGGNGCCCCCTTCCCCTCTGCCGCGGCGCAAGAGGTGCAGCGGCTCGCNTCGCACGGGGCATGGGTCGTGCCNCTCGACATCCCNGACCAAGCGCCCCTGACCCTGCTGACCTTNTATGCNACGCCCCCTGTGTTCGACGGACCAGAGGACCGCAACGGCAAACGCAACCATGACGAAATCCTGTTCTGGGACCACTATCTGGCAGGCACCTTCGGCCCGCCGCCAACAGACCGTTTTATCCTGCTGGGGGATGCAAATCTTGATCCGACGAAAGGCGAAGGGCTGCGCGTCGCGATCCAGACGCTGTTGGATCACCCNGCGCTNCANGACCCGCTGNNGGGTCAGCCCACCGTCACCTTCGACGGTTTGGGCGATATGCGTGTCGACTATCTACTGCCCTCAACCGACTGGCGCGTCGTCGCCGCTGGCGTGGCCCGCGACCCTGCTGCCAGCCGCCATGGCGTGGTCTGGGTCGATCTTGACCGCTAGCCGTTCTTGACCCCTCTGCCTCCCCGCGCTACCCCGCTATCAACGTATTTTTCAGGAGACATCGCATGGCCAACCCCACATTGCTAATCCTCGCCGGTGACGGCATCGGCCCCGAGGTCATGGGCCAGGTTGTTCGCATCATCGACTGGTTTGGCGACAAGCGCGATCTGGCCTTTGACGTGGATCACGATCTGGTCGGCGGTGCCGCCTATGACAAACACGGCACCCCCCTGCATGACGACACGATGGCCAAAGCGCTGGCGGCGGATGCTGTTCTGCTNGGTGCCGTTGGCGGGCCGAAATACGACGAGCTTGATTTCNNCGTNAAACCCGANCGCGGCCTGCTGCGCCTGCGCAAGGAAATGGACCTGTTTTCGAACCTGCGTCCGGCACAGTGTTTTGACGCGCTGGCGGATTTCTCCTCGCTGAAGAAAGACCTCGTTGCCGGGCTCGACATCATGATCGTGCGCGAACTGACATCGGGTGTCTACTTTGGCGAACCCCGCGGTATTTTCGAGGAAGGCAACGAACGCGTCGGCATCAATACACAGCGCTACACCGAATCCGAGATNGACCGNGTNGCNCGGTCNGCNTTTGAACTGGCNCGNCGTCGGGGCAANAAAGTCTGNTCGATGGANAAAGCCAACGTCATGGAAAGCGGCATCCTGTGGCGCGAAGTCGTGCAGAAGGTGCATGACGAAGACTACCCCGATGTCGAGCTGTCCCACATGTACGCCGACAACGGCGCGATGCANCTGGTGCGCGCGCCCAAGCAGTTCGACGTGATCGTCACCGACAACCTGTTCGGCGATATCCTGTCCGATTGTGCCGCGATGCTGACNGGNTCGCTGGGGATGCTGCCCTCTGCCTCGTTGGGTGCGCCCAATGCCGATGGCCGCCCCAAAGCGCTGTACGAGCCCGTCCACGGCTCTGCCCCCGATATCGCGGGTCAAGGCAAGGCGAACCCCATNGCCTGTATCCTCAGCTTTGCAATGGCGCTGNGCTANTCCTTCGACCANGGCGATGAAGCCGCGCGTCTGGAAAAAGCCGTNGAAAAAGTGCTNGCCGATGGGGCACGCACCGCGGATCTGATGGGCCCCGAAGGCGGCTCACCCATCTCGACCTCCGAAATGGGCGACGCGATCCTCGCCGCCCTGGACGCGAGCCTGTAAGACATAAAGCGCAGCCCTGCCGGATGACCGGCGGGGCTGCTTTNCTTTNGCCAGACGCATCAGNCGCTGCAGCATGCCGCAGCCACGNCCGTTNAAGCGGGCATAAGCGAATGCAGCAGCCGTGACCCTATCCGCGCCCCTGCCGGCGCAGAAACAATACCGCCAGAGTGATCACCGTCGCCATGGCAATCACACCGAGATACCGTTCGTAAAGACCGTCGACATCGGTGGGTAGCATGAAAAAGACCGGTGCCGAGACGGTCCAGAGCGCNNAGAGACCGACAAGGAGTCTGCCGTATATCGCACCGCAGCAGCGCGCCCCGTCTGACATGGACCACGGCAAGATCGCCATAAGAAGGCCAAGAGCATAGACCAGGTAGCTATGGATCACGACGCCATCGCTGTCGTTGTCGCCGTATTCATTCCGCGCGCCAACAAGGAAGACAATCAGCCCCAAGACGGTGAAGCCCACGATCCCGACGCTCCAGCGCCAATTGCCCAGATGAATATGCGCGGCAAGTAAAGCGACCGATATCAGTGAAGCCGAAAACNCATAGATGCCGATATCNACNATATATTCATATTCACCCGCNCCAAGATCGCTGATGGTGTCGGCGATCCAGTCGTGGCCCGGAACAACAAAATCCGCGATCAGGATCATCCCCGAAAACAGGATGCAGCCAAATATCGCGTACCACGCAAGGAGGCGCACGAGCCCGGNCCTTTCTCGAACTGCTGCGTCGCCGATTTCGTTCTCCATGTACAATTTACCTTTTAGAAATGAAAAATTCCGATCGTAAGCTTTTCGTAAGCTTACGCTGGTCATGAGCACGCATCTAAATCTGCGAAAGCTCTNTTATGNCCTCTGTGAAGACCCTNTTATCCCGGCTAGCCGTTCTGCGTGAACGGATAAGCATCTCCCCCGTGCTGCTGACCGTTCTTTCCATCGCATTCGTGTTCAGTGTCGATAATAGCACATTCTGGAACATCTCAAGGGATGTCTTCTCGGGCCACCTATTGTCGCTCGCGGGCTTTATGGGGGCTGTGTTCTGTTTGACGCTGGCCGCCTTCAGCCTGTTCGCATACCCGTGGACGGTTAAACCGTTTCTNGTCTCGATGCTNATACTGGCNGCCATGACGTCTTATTACGTCGATACACTTGGCATTATCGTTGACCGCGACATGATCCANAATGTCATGGTGACCACCGTCGCGGAATCCCGGCATCTGATAACACCTGGCTACATCACCCATATTATTGGCTTCGGTGTGTTGCCCGCGCTCATCGTGATCTGGGTGCCAATTCGACCCCAGACGCGGATCAGGGCGGCTGTAACGCCGATAGTGACCTTTGTTGTCAGCCTTGCATTGGCCGCAGGATTGCTGATGTCAGACCTGAAATCCTATGCGTCGATCCTGCGCGAGCGGAAGGATTTCATGAGCAGCTACCANCCCGGTGCCCCGTTGGTAGGCGCGATCCGATACGCCAAGATGATGTCGCGTTCGGCCAATCTGGTCCTCACCAGCACCGGAACGGATGCAAGGGGCGGTTCTGCCTATGACGCGCCGCAAAAGCCTATGCTGACCGTTGTCGTTGCGGGGGAAACCGCGCGGGCGCAGAATTTNAGNTTGAACGGATACGGCGTCGACACGAACCCAGAGCTGTCCAAGCTGCCAATTATCAACTTCAGCAATATCCAGTCCTGTGGCACTGCCACGGCGGTGTCACTGCCTTGTATGTTCTCAAAATACAGCCGAGATGACTACAGCTTTGAAAAAGGCACCTCGACCGAGAATGTGCTAGATGTCTTCGGGCATGCCGGGCTGCAGGTCGAATGGTGGGACAATAACACCGGCGACAAAGCGATTGCCGCACGGTTCAAGACACGCAGATTCAACGATCTGACCGACCCGGAGTTCTGTGCNACGGGTGAATGTATCGACGGCATATTCCTTGAGCCGTTGAAAGACTACATCGCATCGATCAAGCAGGACACGGTCCTGGTTCTGCACCAGATCGGCAGTCACGGGCCGACCTATTATCAGCGCTATCCGGCGGCATTTGAACGCTTCACACCCGCATGCCGTACGGCGGAGTTCAAGAAATGCACCCCGCAGGAGATCACCAATGCCTATGATAACACCATCGCCTATACNGATCAGATNCTTGCCCAGACGATAAAAATGCTTGCCGCGAATGAAGCTTTGGCCACGTCACTGCTTTATGTGTCCGACCACGGTGAATCGCTTGGCGAACGCGGGCTGTATTTGCACGGGGCACCCTATTTCATGGCCCCGGACACGCAGACCCATGTTCCGATGCTCCTATGGATGTCAGACGCATTCCGAACCCGCTTTGGCATCGATGAAAGCTGTGTGGCGGAACAGAAGGACAAGCCGCTGTCACACGACAACCTGTTCCATTCCCTACTTGGGATGCTCGACATCAACACCGCAGAGCGTAACCCCGATCTGGATATCTTCGNTTCCTGNAAAACAAATNCTGAGGTGGCCAAGATATGAAGCCGGAAATTATCAAACCGCTTGAGAAACCCGAACGCGTTACGGGGGTCGCCCATCTGTTTGCCGCTGCGGGCTATTCGATTGGCGGGCTGCGACGTCTTTGGATGGAAACCGCGTTCAGGCATATCNTTGTGGCGCTGCCAATCGGTAGTATTCTGCTCTACATCATGGATGCGGGTGTCGCTGATTTTCTGGTCTTTCTGGTCCTCTTTTCNGCTCTTGTCGCGGTCGAGGCTCTGAATACGGCGATCGAATGCATCGTCGACCACCTCGCTCCACAGTGGGANGTTTTCGCCCGTGACGCCAAAGACCTTGGTTCGCTCGCAACCATGTGCTTGCTTTTCGCGAACGGTTTTTTCATGGCTGTGGTCGCTTTGCGCTATTTCGGGATGGCCTGAGATATGCCGATGAGCCGGTCGCAGAAAATAGAATGCCCCAAGCCTGAAACTATGATCATGTCAGCNNCAGCCGAATTGGCNAAGCCGCGTCTCGGAACTGGANAGTAACATTATGCGCATACTCTTGATCGAGGATGAAAAAGCTTTGGCGCGGCCGCTGAAAGAGCATCTGGAGGCGGATCGNCACATTGTCGAATGGTTCTGCACCCTGGACGAGGCAGACGCCGCGCTGCGTACGCTATCCTATGATGTNGTACTTCTGGACCTGCAGTTGCCTGATGGCGACGGGTTGNANTTTNTAAGCAAACTGCGGGCAAAGGCCATACGCACGCCGATCCTCATTCTCACCGCCCGCGACAAGGTGTCGGACCGGATAGAGGGGTTGAACAGAGGTGCTGATGACTATGTGATCAAGCCTTTTGACCTAGATGAGGTCAAAGCGCGCATCCATACCGTCTGTCGACGCAGCGCCAACCAGTTTGCCCAAACGGTTCAGCTGCANGATGTGGTGGTCAATCTGTCCGATCACACCGTCATGCGCGCTGANCAGCCCGTACGTCTGACCGCTAAGGAATGGGGCGTCTTCGAAACGCTACTGCGCCGCAAACCCCAGATCGTGCCGAAGGAGAGCCTTGAAGCTGCCATCTATGACTACGGCGAAGAAGTCGAAAGCAACGCGATCGAGGCACATATCAGCCGTTTGCGCACGAAATTAGGCAAAGACCTTATCGCCACGCACCGTGGTTTAGGCTACGCCTTGACCTCATGACACTCCGCCACAAAAGTCTGGTTCAGTCGCTGCTTGGGTCGCTGCTTGTGCCCGGGCTGGCGGTGATGGTGATTGGCGTNTTGATCGTCCAGCATATCTTCAAGGACGAGTATGACGAGCTGCTTGANGCCAGCCTGATTGGCAAGGCGCATCTCTTGGTGGAGTTCATCGAAACGNCCCAAGGCGACGCGGGCTTTGACGTGGGCGGCTTGCTGGATTTTGAAAGCAAACTGCGTAAGCCGGATGAACGCGCGNTGATGTGGTATCTGGATCCGNATGGTCAGGTCTACGCGCAGTCAAAAAGCGTTGGTGCTTTTGCGCTTCCCACGCCATTGGCCACNGGNCTAAGCACCGCCGCCGGGCATCGCTTTATCATGCTCCGTTCAGATCAGCCCGAGACGGGCAGCGTCGTNGTGGCCGAGCCGATGGTGGAACGNAATGAGGCGATAACCGATGTGGTGATCGCTGTGGCGATCGGTTTTGGCCTGTTGGGGGCGCTATTTGCGNTATCCTCCTTNTGGGCGGTTCGACGATCAGTCGCGATGATTGCCGAGCTCAGCCGGAACATCGCAGAAAAGAACGAACACAACCTTTCCCCGATTGAACGCGAGAATGTCTTTTCCGAAATAACCCCGGCGATTGATACGCTTGACGGNCTCATGGGGCGACTTGACCGCGCCATCACCGCAGAACGTGCCTTTGCCACGAATGCCGCGCATGAATTGCGCACCCCCGTTGCCATTTGTCTGGCGCAGGCGCAGCGGCTGCGGGCAAAGCTGAGCGACCCCGCAAAGATCGACAATATCGTCGAAATCGAAACNGGTCTGAAGCGGCTTNAGCGCTTGATCGAGCGCCTATTGCAATTATCAAGGGCGCAATCAGGACTGGGCCTCAATGCGGTCGCGACGGATGTTTCCCCGGTGATCACGCTTTTGATGTCCGAGATGCGCAGCCGAAGCCGCACCCCGGAAAAGATCGAATTGAAGTTTCCCGAAACNCATTTTTCAACGCGCGTTGATCCGGATGCCCTTGGGATCATCCTGAACAATATGTTCGACAACGCCCTGAAGCACGCTAGCGGCCCTTTGCCCACGGTTGTAGACGCCAGCCAATCGGGGAGAGTTGCCGTCGTGAACGATTGCGCCCCTCTCTCACCNGCGGACCTCGACCGCATAAAGCAGCGGTTCAACCGGCGTGGCGCGCTGTCAGACGGATACGGGCTGGGACTGTCGATCATACAAGATCTATGCGCCCAGTCCGGATGCCAACTTGAAATTTACGTACCCCGGGAACTGAGCCCGCGCGGTTTNGCNGCCGNCTTGCGCCTGCCCGAGACGACGAACGNCCNAAGGTGACTTTCCCCAACTGATCCAGAAGCACGCCCNANCGNCCCANGCGTTGTAAAATGCGTGTCAGGTCAGCCGCGCGTAAAGGCCATTGCGCGCNCGCANGCTGTCGTGTGTTCCGGCTTCGACNTTGCGCCCTGCCTCCATGACGATGATCTGGTCGGCATGTTTCACTGTCTCAAGCCGATGCGCGATAATGAGCGTGGTGCGGCCCTTTGAAAGCCGCTCCAACGCCTGCTGGATGTCACGCTCCGTCTCGCGATCCAGCGCCGATGTTGCCTCGTCCAGGATCAGGATCGGCGGGTTTTTCAGGAAAGCGCGGGCNATGGCGACNCGCTGTTTCTGCCCGCCCGACAGCATGACACCCCGCTCACCCACGATGGTTTCCAGCCCCTCGGGCANTGCGGNGACGAGCGCGCNCAACTGGGCATTCTCGACCGCGGCANCCAGTTCCGCCGCCGTGGCATCGAGTTTGCCGTACAGGATATTCTCGCGCAGGGTGGACCCGAATAGGAACACATCCTGAGANACCAACCCGATCTGAGAGCGCAGACTGTTCAGGGTCATATCCGCAATGTCGATCCCATCAATCGTGATCCGCCCGCCGGAAGGGTCGTAAAACCGCGGGAGCAATGCCAGAAGCGTTGTCTTGCCTGCACCCGACGGCCCGACGAAAGCCACTGTCTCACCGGCTTTGGCGGTCAAGGTGACGTTGTGCAGAANGGGCAACGGGCTGTCATAGGCAAATGACACATCTTCAAAANCGACCTCGCCTTGCGTGACGGTCACTGCGACGGCATCCGGCCGATCGCTGACATCGNGGTCGGTCTGCAACAATTCGGTGTAGCGTTGGAAACCGGCGATACCGCGGGGNTAGGTTTCGATCACAGCGGCAATTTTCTCCAGCGGGCGGAAAAAGACGCTGACCAGCAGCAGGAAGCCGACAAAGCCGCCCGTGGTCAGCGACCCTTCCAGCACAAAACCCGCACCCGCCACCATCACNACAACCTGCACGAAACGCAGGCCCATGTAATGAATCGCACTGGCCTTCGCCATGATCGCATAGGCCGACAGTTTGGTCCTGCGATAGGCTGCGTTGTCACGCGCGAACAACGTTTCTTCGTGACCTTCATTGGCAAAGGCCTGCACGACCCGGATGCCGCTGATGGCTTCCTCCAGGCGCACGTTNAAGGCCCCCACACGCGCATAGATATCGCGCCANGANCGNGTCATGCGCGCCCCGTAAACGGCCACGACCCAGACCATCAGCGGCACGATCACGACCGTAATCAGGGCGAGCGTGACATGCAGATTGATCATCAACGCAAANGCCCCAACAAAAGTGACCACCGCGATAAACAGGTCTTCGGGGCCGTGGTGCGCGACCTCGCCTATCTCTTCCAGATCGCGGGTCACGCGGGCGACAAGCTTGCCGGTACGCGCACGGTCATACCAGCGCCAAGACAGCCGGGTCAGATGCGAAAAAGCGCNGCGGCGCATCTCGGTCTCGATCTCGATCCCCAGACGGTGCCCCCAATAGATCACCACCCCCATCAGNGCGGTATTGACCAGATACACCAGCAACAGCCCAATCGCGGCCAGTATGGTCANCCTCAGNTCGCCAAGCGGNAGCAGGTGNTCNATNAAGGCGGTGATGGCGAGCGGGAAGGCAAGCTCCAGCAAGCCNGACAGCACGGCAGAGCCGAAGTCCACCCAGAACAGGCGCGTGTGGGGNCGNTAGTATTCGAAAAATTGGCGGAGCATATGGCTGGCTTTCGGATGAATATGGTCGGGGTCAAATCGGGTGAACGACCGGGCTGGGCTTTGTGTCGATGACCTGCATCGGCAGCCCGTAGATCCGCCGTAGCGCGTCGGGGTCGAGCAAGGAGTGCGCAGCGCCCTCAAGCGCCACGCGCCCGGCATCCAGCGCGATCACATGATCGCAAAAGCGCACCGCCATATTCACGTCATGCAGCACCACCACGGCAGAAAGCGCACCGGCGTTGACCGTTTCACGCAGCAGCCCCAGCACGTCGATCTGATGGGCCACATCCAGCGCCGAGATCGGTTCATCCAGCAGCAAGCTACGCGCCCCCTGCGCCAGCATCATCGCTATCCACGACCGTTGTTTTTCCCCGCCCGACATGGTGTCGACCATCTGGCCACGCTTGTGCTCCAGACCACATTGCGCAATTGCCGTATCAATCATAAAGCGATCCTCGGGGCCCAATCGACCCAAGGCGCCGCGCCACGGGTATCGGCCAAGCGCGACCAGCTCCTCCAGCCACAGCCCTTCGGTCGGGGGGGTCACCTGCGGCAGAAATGCCAGATCGCGGGCAAAATCCCGCGGCTTCCAGTCCCTCAGGTCCTGGCCGCCATATTGGATGGTTCCGGCGCTCGGCCGGGTTTGCGCGGCGAGCATTTTCAGCAGCGTTGACTTGCCCGACCCGTTCCGCCCGACAAGCGCCGTGATCCCCGGCTTGATCGCCAAGGAAAGGTGTTCGACCAGCCGACGCTTGGGCACGTCAAAGCAGACATTTTCGAGCGTAAAGAGGGTCATGCGTGTCTCCGTCCGAGCAGGGCAATGAAAAGCCAGGGCGTGCCGATCAGCGTCGCGAAAAGCCCCAGCGGCAGGTCGTAGGGGTAGCTGGCGGTGCGCGCGCCAAAGGCCGCGAGGCTCATGAGCAACGCACCCAGACACCAGCTGGCCGCCAGAAACGGCGCAGGGCGCAGCAGGCCAAGGCTGCGGGCGATATGCGGGGCCATCAGGCCAACGAAACTGACCGGGCCGACCAGCACGCTTGCCGCGCCGGTGGCCAGCCCTGCCGCCAGCACAACGGCAAGCCGTACGGTGCCAAGCGGCACCCCCAGTCCCTGCGCGACACCCGATCCCAGCGGCAGGATGTCGAACCAGCGCGACAGCAAAAGCGCCGCGCCAAGCGCCGCCACCGCCATCGCGGCAAGCGCCATCGCCCCTGCGACCGTGACCCGTGTCGCGCTTCCCGCAAGCCACCCCAGCAGCGACCATGCTCTGGGATCTCCCGACGCCATGATCGCTGCCAGAAGGGCCGAAGCGAAGGCTCCGATCGCCAGCCCCGCCAGCAACAGCCGCGCCGGTGCCATATCACTGCGCGCCGCATAGGCGGACAGAATGATCAGCGTCGCCGCCGCCCCGCCAGAAGACCCGAGCGCCAGCGCCACGGGCGACGGGGCAGGCAGCAGGAACAGCGTTGCCGCATAGCCAAGCGCGGCACCACCGGTCACGCCCAGAACCTCGGGCGCGGCCATCGGGTTTGCCGTCACCCGTTGCAGGGCGGCGCCCGAAAGCGCCAGCAGCGCTCCGGCAGCGGCAGCCGCCAGAATGGCCGTGGCCCGCAATGGCACGAAACTCGCCGCAATCGCGCCCGATATCACGCCCCAGCCATCAGGCCCGCGGGTGCCAAACAGGCTCAGCACGGCAAAGGCGACCGTCGCGCAGGCCAGCAGAGCAACCCGCCGCCACGGGCGCGGCGCCCGCGGTGGCAGACTGTCGTTACGCTCGGCCTCGGGCGGGGCAATGTTGCGCAACCGCGGGAGCAAAGCGATCAAAAGCGGCCCGCCGATCAGCCCGGTCAGCGCGCCCGTCGGCAGTTCTGGCAGCCCAAAGGCGGCAAGCGCCAGCAGCGCGCTGTCCACCAGCCACAGCAGCAGCGCGCCCGCCAGTGGTGCGGCCAGCAGAACCTGCGCCACGCTGCGCGCGCCCAAACGCCGTGCCAAGGCCGGTGCCGCCAGCCCGACAAACCCGACCAGCCCCACCTCGGCAGAGACCATGGCCGAGACGCACACCGCCAACGCCAGCGCCGCGACCCGTATCGCCCCGACCTGCGTCCCAAGCGCCTTGGCCGTGGCTCCGCCAAGACTTAGGACCACCAGTGGCCGCACCAGCAAGGCGGCCCCCGCCGCCCCCAGCGCCAGCACCACAGTCAGTCGGATCACCCCGTGCCAGCTGTCTTGTGAAAGCGATCCGCCGTTCCAGATCACCAGCGACAGCAGGTAATGCCCCTGCCCCAATGTGAGAGCGGTAGAGATGGCGGAGGCAAGCATGCCCACCAGCATCCCCGCGATGGTGACCGTAACAGGCGCAAAGCTACGCCGCGCGCCAAGCGCCATGACAATCAGCGCTGCAAGCCCGCCTCCGACCAATGCGACAGGGCCGGGACCAAGGGCGAGCATATTCGGCCATAGCAGCGTGGCGCAGACCAGCGCCAGCTGTGCACCCGAGGCCACGCCAAGGGTCGTCGGATCAGCCAGCGGATTGCGCAGCACCGCCTGCATCAAGGCACCCGACAGCCCCAGAAGCGCCCCGATCAGCAGGGCAATCACCGCCCGCGGCATCAACCCGAAGGCAAAGAGGATCTGTTCGGGCGACAGGTCTTGCGGACCTGCGACGGGCAAAACCCGTTGCGCAGCGGGCAGGGCCGCAAGCGCTGCGACGGTCCATAGGCACGCCGCGCCGATGGCGGCCACAAGGGGCAGCGTCAAAAAGGGCGGACGGATCATGCGGCTTCCAGCGCCGTCACAAGATGGGACGCAAAACGCAGCCCGGAAGGCGCCCCGCCAAAGGGCATCTGATCGGGTAGATACGACACGCGACCCGCCCGCACGGGGGGCAGCGCGGACCAAAGCGCGCTTTGGCCAATCGCGCGCCGTGCAGTGACCGGCAAAGCGCCCGCGATGACCAGATGCGCCTGCGGAAAATCGATCAATCTGGACAGAGGGACGGGGGCATTGAATCCGAATTCAGTATCGCCGTCCCAGGCATTCGTCAGGCCGATCCGCCGAAGCGCCCCGCCATACAGGCTGTCGCTGCCATAGATCTGCACATGACGCGCATCCCCCACCGTCATCAACACAAAGGGGCGCGCGGCAAAGCCTGTTGCCCGTGCGCGCAGCGCATCGAAAGCGGTCTCAAAGTCCTGACGCACCAGGTGGCCCACCTCTCCGCGGTCCAGCTGTATTGCCAACGTCTCCAGCGCCGACAGCGCTTTGGGCAGCGCCGGTTCGGTCGGGATGAACATATTTTGCGTGAACACCGGTGCGATACGTCCCAGCTGCGGTTCAACGAAACTGTAGAAATTCGACGACAGGATCAGGTCAGGGGCGACAAGGCTCAGCGCTTCGAGGTTGGGGCTGCCGCGCAACCCGACATCCGCACAGTTCGGGGGCAGCGTCACCGCCGTACCGCGCAGGAATTGACGTTTCTCTGCCACGGCAACCAGCGGCAGGTCGAGCGCGGCAGCGGTTTCCGCCATCGCCCAGTCAATCGCGGCGAGGCGCGATCCCCCCCAACCGCGTGCGCCGCGCGCGCGAGATGCCACAAGAGCGCAGGCTCCTGTGGCAATGATCGCGCGACGCGTGAGGGCGAGGCGCTTTACCACTTCTTGGACAGCGTCGCAGAGATCGTGCGCCCGTCGCCATAGTAGGTCGAGAAATAGCCCACCGACGACACATAGGCCTCGTCTGTCAGGTTGGTCACATTGACCTGCAGTTCCGTGCCGTCGTCAAAGTCATAGGACACGGCCGCATCCAGCAGCGTCACAGAGTCGAGCTGATTGGCATTTGCGTTGAACGCATAGCGTTCCCCGATGAACCGCGCGCCTGCGCCCACGGTCAGCCCGGCAAGCGGTCCGCCCTGAATCTCTTTCGATGCCCACAGCTTGAAGGTATGTTTCGGGGTCAGCCCCAGTTCGTTGCCATTGTTGTCACCGCCGATGATCTCGCTGTCGGTAAAGGAGTAGCCACCTGTTACGCTCCAGCCGTCGGCCAGATTGGCACGGCCTTCCAGCTCTAGCCCGCGGATGCGGGATTTGCCGACCTGATCATAGGCCCGCACACCGGCCCCATTCTGTACATAGACGGGGCGGTTCATTTCTTCGAGCTGATAGACCGAGGCCGACAAATAGGCATCAAGGGTGGCGGGCAGGTATTTCGCGCCAACTTCCCATTGCTCGCCCGTGGTCGGGTCAAGCGCTGTGCCCGTATCGCCCGGTTCTGCAAAGCTTTGGAACGAGGTGCCATAGGACAGGTAGGCCGACACGCCATTGTCCCAGACATAGCCAAGACTTGCCTGACCGGTGGTGGCGCTGTCGTCGCGTGTCAGATCAACGGTGCCGGGCGTGCCGCCAGAGCCCGGAACGGTGTAGAGCGTTTCGGACTGCCCTTCGGATTTGTTTCGATCATGGCGCATGGCCAGACCAGCGCGCCAATTGCCATATTCGATTTCGTCGCTGGCGTAGATGCCGACCTGTTCCACGGTCACATTCTTGTTCGCATACCAGCTTGCCCCGTCGCGCACTGGCGTGATCGGGCTGTAGTCTGGCGCGGCAACATCAATGCTGTCCTGACCATAGTAAAACACGCTGAGCGCAGATTCTTCGAACCGGCTGGCATCGATACCAAAGGCGAGATTATGCAGCACATCGCCGGTCAGCGCCGAGCCTTCAAGCCGCAGGTCCGTGGCAAAAGACGTCACATCTTCGTCTTGCAACAGCTGTGTGCGCGCCACATCGGTGCCGGTCACCCCGCCGACAGAAAGGTTGGAATAGGACCAGTCGAATTTCGTGACGCCCGTGTTGCTGACCAGCCGCCAGCCATTATCGAACGTGTGGGTGACCTGCGCGCCCAGATTAAGCACCTTGCGGTCGCCGTACTCCAATGCCTCATTGCCAAAGTAGAAGTCGCGCAGGTCTTCGTCGGAACGGGTGCCGACCAGCCCGTTGGGCACGCCCGAGGGGGAATCCGGGTCGTCATCCTGATAGGACAGCAGGAATTCCACCGTCGTTGCATCGGTCGCCTGGTATTTCGCGGCAAAGCCCAGATAGGCCCCGGGGTTGTCGTATTCATCGATCCCCAGAACACGATTGCCCGCCTTGCCGACGATGCGATAGGCAAAGCGGTCATCGACCACGCGGTTGGCATCGCCAAAGACATAATAGGACCCGTTGCCATCCGCATGCAGGCCCAGCTCGGTCGTGTCGCCATCAGATTGGGCGCGTTTCTGGATCAGGTTCACCAGCCCGGCGGGCGACCCTGCCCCGTATAGCACCGAATTTGGGCCGCGCAGAAGCTCCACCCGTTCCATGCCGTAAAGATCAAGCGAGGGCGCGCCATAGTTCGGGCGCGTAGAGCGGCTGAANTGCAACCCGTTNAGGTANATCTGGTTTTGCAGGTCNNCCCCGCGGACCGAAATTGAATCAAACCGCGGNTCNGCCCCATAGGCTTCGGTCACGACACCCGCCGCATAGCCAAGCGCCTCTGACAGATTNTTGGCGGCCGTATCCTCGATCTGGTCGGTGGTGACCACCGTGACGGAGGACGGCGTTTCCAGCAAGGACCGCCCGCTTTTGGTCGACGCCGTGGTGCCCGCGGCATAGCCCACCACCGGGCCGGTCGGGTCTTCTTCGGACTGGATAATGATCTCGCCCAGATCAACGGCGTCCTGCGCCATCGCCACACCGGCAGACAGGGCCAGCGCGCTGGTCCCCAGCATCAAGAAAAAGGTGAANTTCATGGATATACGTCCCGCTGNTTATTTTTCCGAGTATTTAACTCAGTTATAAGGCGGCGTCTTGAACGCATCCGCCGTCATTTGTCCCAATCCGCTGTAAACGTATCACTGAATATCGCGTCGCCACTGCGATGGCGGNACCCCGACAGACCGGCGAAAGACCCGTGACAGATGGGCCTGATCGGAAAAACCGGTTGCCGCGGCGATGTCGGCAAGGGGGCGTCCGGGGTCGGCCATCATCTCCTTGGCGGCGACGACGCGACACTCGGCGATCCAGCGTTGCGGCGACAGACCCGAGGTTTGCTTGAACGCGCGGCTGAACCAGCTTTCGGAGAGCCCCGCCAAATCGGCCAATTCNCCCACACCGACGGGGCGAAANATATTCTGCGCCATGTACTGCCGNACCGCCGTCATATGCTGAGGCGACAGNCCGCCGGACGCAGGCAGGGCGTTTTGCGNCGNCGGGTCCATCACTGCGCCCAAAAGCGATTGCAGCAGGCCTTCCAAGACCATCNTCCCNCGTTGAGGGGTCTCCACTTCGCNGGCCGCNAGACGGCCAAGGGTCAGCAGCACGCTATCCTCCGGCGCAAACATCACGCGGCGGGGCAGCTCTGATACACCGATCGCACCAAGCCGTGTCTGCAATGCNGCNGCGTCAAAATGGAAATCNATATGGCTGAGCCTTTGGGCCTTGCCCAGCTTGCTCCACAACGGGGTGCCTGCCGGTACAAAGAANGCNCGCGTTCCGAATTGGGCCGTCGNCCCCTCGCCCGTTCGAAGCGCGATCAGCGGCGGGGTGTCATCCAGAAAGACCACAAGGCGCGGATCCGGCGCGGTGTAATNCCCGCCGCCCCCTTGGTCCCCGTCGACATGCCAGACATCTGCGACAGCCCCCGACAAGGGCCGAAACCGTAAGGGCTTGATCGTGCGCAGGTTGCGGGTCTGCGCCTCCATACGAGGGACAAAAACCTGTGGCACATAGGATTTTGATAGAGGGNCGGATGACATGACGACGCGCTGAGACAGCTCCAGAATTCTGAAACCATTTTCTGACAAATTTACTCGGATAANTCAATTCCGCAACATCCCCGNNGGGATCNNCANNNANGNTNAGTCTTGCACCATCGATACGACGCGCCCNACTGCGNTTTGCNCCAAGGGCATATCGGCCTGATGGGCCTCCCGAGGCCACCGGATGAACAGCATGGCCTCGCCTGCGATCTTATTGACGCTCAGCGTCGCTTCCAGATCTTGAAGGGAGCANCGCAAAATCTTCTGATCCTTGCGCTGCGCTTTCGCGGCGATTTGCAGGTCGAACTGAACCCCCGGATGCGCTGTCTTTAGGTGATCCACAATCTGTGGCGCNGCCCCCACGGCCATGTAAAGCGCCACNCATGTGCCGGGTCTGATNTCCTTGATCGGTTCNGGCACCGNATATCCATCTTGGCGATGGCCGGTCGTCAGCACCACGGTGTCGATCTTGCCCCGATCCGTCAGGCTTTCACCGATGCTCGCGGCCGCGGCGCATGCGGCGGTGACGCCGGGAATGATCTCGAATGCGATACCGCTGGCTTTCAGCGCATCGACTTCNTCNGTGCTGCGCCCGAACACCCCCGGATCACCACATTTCAGNCGCACNACGCGCTGGCCGCGTTTGGCAGCCATCACNAGGGTCTGNGTGATTTTCTCTTGCGGCNAGCTGTGACAGCCCGGAGCCTTGCCGACGTAAATGCGCTCGGCGTCACGACGGGCCAATTCAAGGATTTCAGGGTCAAGCAACCGGTCATAATAGATCACATCCGCTTCTTGCAGACGCTGCACGCCGCGCAGGGTGATCAGATCCTTCGCCCCCGGTCCTGCGCCAACAAGGCTGACGCTGCCGCCCGCAGCGGTGCCGAAGTCGCCCGTTTCAATGGCCGACTTGATACGCTTGGCCGCCGCGCGTTCGGCACCGGCGGCAAACATCCAGCGCGGGCTGTCGTTGAAAACCCAACGCCACAGATCGCGACGCGCGCGCGGATCAAGGCGCGCAGACGCTTTCCCCCGCAACCGGCCCGCAAGTGCAGCTAGATCCCCCAGCCGCGGCTCCAGCATTTCCTCTACTTTCGTCTTGATCTGGCGGGCCAGCACCGGGGCTGTCCCTTCGGTGCCGATGGCTACGACCACCGGATCACGGTCCACGATGGAAGGCGTGATCGCGTCGCAAAGCTGTGGCTGGTCGACCACGTTAACAATCGCCCCGGCCTCTTTGGCCAAAACATGCAGCGCCATGTCCGCACCAGGGCAGCCAGTGGCGATAAAGGCCAGCGCGGTGTCTGAAAAGCTGTTCGGGGTGATTGGACCGTCGTGAAGTGTGACACGGCCCGATGCAGCAAGGTCCGACAGTTCGGCATCGAATGTAGCGGCCCAGATCTCGACCGTCGCCTCGGTTTTCAGGATCAGGCGCGCCTTCTGGGCGGCCTGCTCGCCGCCCCCCATGATCACGACGCGGCGGCCCGCCATTTGCAGGAACATTGGAAATGTCTTCATGCGGATTGCTCCTTTGGCTGGTGTCGCTGGTCCCAAAGGCTGCGCGCCATTTGGTCGGCTTGAGAGAGCGTCGGAGACGCCTTCAGCGTCCACAGCGCAAGTGCCGCAGTGCCGGTCACCGTGGCGATTGCGAAAGGGTCGTCCACGCGCCCCTGCCACAGGCCATGCAGGTCGATGACATCGCCTGTTTCATGCAAACGCCGGGTGTCATGCAGGATTGACGCGGCGGTCTGCTGGATATGCGCCCCGTCGCGCAGGCCGAACAGGGCGATGTCCTTGGAGGGATGACGTTCGAATTCGCCGCCGCCCCCTTTGATGATGCTCAGATCCTGCTGGCCCAACAGCTGCGCGGCTTGGGCCTGCAGGCTGCGGTAGGACGGGTGAAACACGCCTTGCACCGTCGCCGGGGCCTCGGACGGGTTCCACATCCGCAATACCGTATTGAAGCACGATCTGAGGCCGAGCGTATCGCGCAGGTTCAAGATGCTGAAAGCCGCAGGGCTTAGGGTTTCTAGCGGGGTATAGGCCACCTGCGGCCCGGCAAGATCGATCACCTCGCGCACCGATGCATTGGCCGATTGATGCGAATTCCACCCGTGCATCGAAATGCTGTAACCGGCCTGCCCCACCAGCCGCGCAGCAAGCAGGAACAGCGGCACCCCCCGGCTGCGGCCTGCGGCATAGGACGGCCAGTCCAGATCCGCTTTGGGCAGTTTGCCCACCACATGTGCGCGCAATGCTGCGGTGAAACCGGCAATCTCTTCGGGGGTTTCGCCGCGCAGACGCATGACCATCAACAGCGCGCCGACCGCTTCGGGGGCAGCATCACCGCGTAGGATCAGCGCCATCGCGTCCTGAGCTTCGGCCAAGGTCATCGCGCGGGCACGCCCCTTGCCGCGCGCGACGATCCGGACATAG
This sequence comes from Sulfitobacter sp. TMED3, assembly GCF_002167505.1. Taxonomy (NCBI): domain Bacteria; kingdom Pseudomonadati; phylum Pseudomonadota; class Alphaproteobacteria; order Rhodobacterales; family Roseobacteraceae; genus Sulfitobacter; species Sulfitobacter sp. TMED3. The sequence goes on from NZ_NHBI01000070.1 coordinate 28,001, forward strand.
GGGGCCAGGCTCATTCTGCGGCCATCCGTTGCAAGGTCTGATCCAGCAAGGCGGCGAGTTCGGGTTTGCACGACCCGCAGTTTGTCCCCGCGCAGGTGGCGTCGCCCAAGGCCGCGACGGTAGAGGCCCCGCCGGCGATCGCGGCCAGCAAAGTATTGCGCCCCACATCAAAACAGGCACAGACCGTAGCACCCGGTTCCGGCCGGTCAGAGGCGTTGCGCCCGGCGAGCGCCGCCAACGCCGATGTGTCCGTCCCGATCAGCGCGATAATCGCACTGCGCGAGACGACCACCGGATTGGGGGAGACGAAAAGCAGCCCGGTGATCCGCCCACCTTGGGTTATCGCAATCCGCACGCCACCGGTCGCCGCGTCGGATTGGAGCGAAAGATCACCCTCCGCCTGCCCCGTCAGAAGGCGGGCCTCTACCTCCCAATCCTCGGGGTTTTTGCTGCCCGCCAGCTCTGCCTGCCAGCCGGTATTGGTGCGGGCCACGGCGGCATAGGTGGTGCGCGTGGCGGGTTCCGCGATGCTTGCCAGAAAGCCGTACCATTTCGCCTTGAAAACCTCGGCAGTGACAGCGCTGGCCTTCAAGGCGGGTTGACCTGAAATCGGATCGGTTAGCGGCGTCATGACGCTATTGACCGTGCCCGCGGTGCTGCGCTGACGTGTCCAGTGCATTGGCGCGAACAACGCGCCTTGGGCGACGCGCGGGGTGATCAACGCCCGCATCAAAACGCGACCACGGCTGTTTTGCAGCGCGATCAACGCCCCGGGGAGNGCCCCCAATGCGGCGGCATCAACTGGGTTCATCTCTACATANGGTTCGGCCAGATGTGCCCCAAGCCGCGCCGATTTGCCCGTGCGCGTCATCGTGTGCCACTGGTCGCGGTTCCGTCCGGTATTGAGCGTAAAGCGTGANTTCNGCGACACNGGCGATGTCACGGCAACCATCTGCGCCTTNCCGTCAGGATGATAATATTNCCCGTNCGCAAAGAAACGCGCCCCATTGCGCGGCCATTGGGTCGGCACCATTTTCGCGTAATCCGCATCGGCAAAAATGCTCAGATCAAGATCGCGCGGGAAGGCCNAAGCAGCCTGATCAAGCGCGACATATTCGGCAAAGACATCCGCGGATGAGCCATAGGAAAAGGCATCCGAAAACCCCATACGCGTGGCCACGTCGCTGATGATCTTCCAGTCGGNCCGCGCATCACCGGGGGCGGGCAGAAAGGCGCGCTGGCGCGAAATGCGCCGTTCGGAATTGGTCACGGTGCCGTCTTTTTCACCCCACCCGGTGGCGGGCAGCAGGACGTCAGCCAAAGCGTTGGTATCCGTCTTCTCCATGATGTCAGACGTAACAACAAAGGGCACNTTTGCAATTGCCGCCGCCACGCCATCGGCATCGGGCAACGACACCGCGGGGTTGGTCGAGATNACCCACAGTGCCTTGATCCGCCCGTNGGCACAGGCCTCGAACAGATCGACAGCCTTCAGTCCCGGTTTNGTGCAGATCGTCGGGCTTTGCCAGAANCNCTGCACCGCGCTGCGGTGCGCTTCATCCCCGATCTCTAGGTGGTTTGCCAGCATATTGGCCAGACCGCCCACTTCGCGCCCCCCCATGGCATTGGGCTGGCCGGTCAATGAGAACGGGCCCATCCCCGGATTGCCGATGCGCCCTGTGGCAAGATGGCAATTCAGGATCGCGTTNACCTTATCCGTGCCNCAGACCGATTGGTTGACGCCTTGGGAGTACGCGGTGACGACTTTGGGCGTGTTTGCCCAAAGCGCATAGAAATCGGCCAATTCCCGAGCGTTCAACCCGGTGTCCGCCGGATCACTGGCCTGTGCCGCCGCCAGCGCCGCGTCCAGCCCGTTCACATGGTTTTCCGTATAGGCCGTGTCGAGTTTTCCGGTCTCTGCCAGATACGCCAGCAACCCATTGAACAAGGCAACATCCCCGTCGGGGGNNATCCTCAGATGCACATCCGCCAGATCGGTGGTCGCCGTNCGGCGCGGATCGACATTGACGATCCGCATATGGGGGCGCGCNTNTTTNGCNGCGGCAATACGCTGGTGCAGGACCGGATGGCACCACGCCAGATTGGACCCGACAAGCACAACCAGATCGGCTTGCTCCAGATCTTCATAGGTGCCGGGAACGGTATCGGTGCCGAAGGCACGCTTGTGACCCGCGACAGAGGANGCCATGCACAAACGTGAATTCGTGTCGATATTGGCCGCCCCGATGAACCCCTTCATCAGCTTGTTGGCGACATAATAGTCTTCGATCAGCATCTGGCCCGAGGCGTANAAGGCGACGCTNTCCGGCCCATGCTGCGCGATGGCATCGCTGAACCTCTGCGCCACCATATCCAGCGCCGCATCCCAGTCTGCCCGCACCCCGTTGATCTGCGGATGCAAAAGCCGCCCGTCCAGATCGATGGTTTCCCCCAAGGCAGCGCCTTTGGAGCANAGCCGCCCGAAGTTGGCCGGATGATCCGGATCCCCCTTGATTGTACCATCGGCGGCCGCCAGCACACCGCAACCTACACCGCAATAAGGGCAAGTGGTGCGCGTGAGGGTCATGCGGCGCTCCGCGCTTGCAGGAACGTCCGGTCCAGCAGGATGCGCCCGCCTTCCACCCGCGCCGGATAGGTCGCGACGCGGCCCGCGTCCGCGCCCTGCGCCTCTCCGGTCTCGAGAGAGAATACCCAGTTGTGCAGCGGGCAGGTCACGGATTTGCCATGCACGATGCCTTCGGCCAATGGCCCCGCCTTGTGCGGACAGGCATTATCAAGCGCAAAGACCTCATCCTCGGCNGTGCGGAACACCGCGACACAGCCAAGCGTGGTCTTGATCATNCGCGCACCGCGCTGTGGCACATCATCAAGTGCTGCGATATCGATCCAGCTGGTCATTCCGCAGCCTCCAGTGACAGGGTTGCAAGGGGTTNGTAGCGCTCGGCCAGCTGGGTCACGTGTTCGGCCCACGGGTCTTTGCGGTAAATCGTCTGGCTCAGCTCGAAGCGATCAACCAAAGCGTCGCCTTCGGCAGCAACCCGTTCCTTGATCCAGTCCAGACCGACCTTGGCCATCCATTTGTAGATGCGATCAAGGTATTTGGCATTCTCGCGATATAGCTGGGTCACCGCCTTGATCACATTGATCGCCTCTTGCTCGGTCGGCACCTGGATCAGCAATTCGGTTTCCCTCACGTCCATACCGGCCGCCCCGCCGATGCTGATCTGGTATCCGCTGTCGACACAGATGACCCCGATGTCCTTGCAGGTCGCTTCNGCGCANTTGCGCGGGCAGCCCGACACCCCGAGTTTCAGNTTATGCGGCGTCCAGGCCCCCCAGAGTTCTTTCTCAAGCTGGATACCCAGTCCGGTGCTGTCCTGGGTGCCAAAGCGGCAATGATCCGTGCCGACACAGGTTTTGACCGTGCGCAGCCCTTTGGAATAGGCATGTCCCGACACCATGCCGGCCGCGTTCAGATCAGCCCAGATGTCGGGCAGATCCTCGCTTTTTACGCCCAATAGGTCGATCCGCTGCCCGCCGGTGACCTTNACCGTCGGCACCATGTATTTATCCGCCGCATCGGCAATGGCACGCAGTTCGTCCGGCGTGGTGATCCCACCCCACATGCGCGGCACGACGCTGTAGGTGCCGTCCTTCTGGATGTTGGCGTGTTTGCGTTCGTTGATGAAACGCGATTGCGGATCGTCGCGNTATTCCAGCGGCCAATCNGCAAGCAGATAGAAGTTCAACGCGGGGCGGCAGACATGGCAGCCGTCGGGCGTCTTCCACCCGCATTCCTGCCAGACCGCCGGCATCGAGGTCAGTCGCTGCGACTTGATCATCCGCCGCACGTCTTCGTGGGTCATGTCGGTGCAGCCGCAGATCGACGCTGCGGCAGGCAAGACGAAATCATCCCCCAGCGTGACCGCCAATACCTGTTCGACCAACCCGGTGCACGTCCCGCAGGATGCGCTGGCCTTGGTCGTCGCTTTGATCGCGCCCAGATCAGAGGCNCCCGCCGCGATGGCGTCTTCGATTTGTCCTTTGCAGATACCGTTGCAGCCACAGATCTCCGCGTCACGCGGTAAGGCTGCAACAGCTGCTAAAGGGTCCAGGGGGGTCCCCCCTTGGTAGGCCGGGCCAAAAATCAGCGTATCGCGCATGTCCGCGATGTCGGTCTTGTCGCGTATCAGGCCAAAGAACCAGTTGCTGTCGGCGGTGTCGCCATACATCACCGCCCCGATCACCACGTTGTTCTTGATCACCAGACGGCGATANACACCNCGCGCCGGATCGCGAAAGACGATATCCTCGCGCCCCTCGCCATCGGCAAAATCGCCCGCACTGAACAGATCACAGCCCGTCACCTTGAGCTTGGTCGACAGCTCTTTCGGGACAAAGGTCGATGACTGCCCCAGCAGGGTCTGCGCCGCCACCTTTGCCTGATCGTACAGCGGTGCCACCAGACCGAACAGCGCGCCATTATGTTCCACGCATTCNCCGACCGCCAGCACGTCAGGGTCGGAGGTCACCATCTGGTCATCCACATGGATTCCCTTTCCAACGGCCAAGCCTGCGCCCTGCCCGAGCGCCACATTGGGGCGGATGCCCACGGCCATGACCAGCAAATCGCAGGGCAGTTCCGTCCCGTCATCCAGCAGCANGGCACGGACCTTTCCGTTCTCGCCCAGGATCTGCTTGGAGTTTGCGGCGCATTTGACGGTGATGCCCTTATCCGTCAGGGCGCGGCGTAGCAGATAGCCTGCGGCCTCGTCCAATTGCCGTTCCATCAAATGCCCCATGATGTGCACAACGGTCACGTCGACGCCGCGGGCCGCCATGCCTGCCGCCGCCTCCAACCCTAGCAGCCCGCCGCCGATCACGACGCATTTGTTGCCTTCGCCCAGCCCCATCATCCGTTCGGTGTCTTCCAGATCGCGGTAGGCGATGACGCCNTCCAGATCGTGACCCGGCAANGGGATCATAAAGGGGTTCGATCCGGTGCCCAGAACCAGCTTGTCATAGGACACCGTGCCNTTCTCGCCCGTTACCGTCTTTGCTGCGCGGTCTATTTCCAGCACCTTTTCGCCAAAACGGCAGGTGATGTCATTTTCGGCGTACCATCCATCATCATGGGTNACGATGTCGGCATAGGTCTTCTCTCCCGANAGGACCGGGGACAGCATGATGCGGTTGTAGTTGCCCCGTGCCTCTGCNTTGAAAAGGGTGATGTCATAGGCNTCGCGGTCCTGTTCCAGAAGGTGCTCCAGCACCCGACCGGAGGCCATACCGGCACCGATAACGACAAGTTTCTGTTTCATGGTCTCACTCCGCCGCGATTGCTTTGGGTTTCGGTGTCCCGCCNGAGGCAGGTGATTTCGGCGCATTGCCGTGTTCGTATTCCTCNAGGAAATCGAGCACTTCTTGCCGGTAGCTGTAATAGTCNGGGTGTTCGAGCAGCGCCTTGCGGGTGCGTGGACGCGGCAGGTTNACGTCGGTGATCTTGCCGATGGTGGCTTGGGGTCCGTTGGTCATCATCACGACACGGTCGGCCAGCAGGATCGCCTCATCCACATCATGGGTCACGCAGATCGCCGTCACTTTGGTGCGCGACCAGACTTCCATCAGCACTTCCTGCAATTCCCAGCGGGTCAGACTGTCGAGCATGCCGAAAGGTTCATCCAGCAGCAGCAGTTTGGGCGATAGGGCAAAGGCACGGGCGATGCCGACGCGCTGTTTCATGCCGTTCGACAGGCTGGCGGCATTCTTGTCCATACTGTCTGCCAGCCCGACACGTTCAAGGTAGTATTCCACCACATCCTGACGTTCCGCCTGCGACGCGCGGGGATAGACCTTGTCGACACCAATGGCGACGTTCTCCTTGGCCGAGAGCCACGGGAACAGATTGGGCGACTGGAACACGACGGCGCGTTCGGGGTCTGCACCTTGGACGTTCCACCCGTCCAGACGGATCGCACCTTTCGAGATCGGGTTCAGCCCCGCAGCCATCGTCAGCACAGTGGATTTACCGCAGCCCGAATGCCCGATCAGCGAGATAAATTCGCCCCTGTTGATCTTGAGATCAAAGTTCTCGACCACAGTCAGCGGCCCTTTCGGCGTCGGATACACCTTGTCGAGCTGCGAGAAATTCAGGAATTTTTCCTGGATGGCACCTTCCTGCGCCTTGGAGACTGCCGCGGGCACTGAATGGATCGGCGTGACATTGGGCAGCATACGCGTTTCTTCGACTTTCGCGGCGATGCCGATGTCCATCAGATAGGTCGTGACCTGTCCGCGCAGCGCCTTGAATGCCGCATCATTGTTCATCGCAATCCGGTCGCGGGGGCGCGGAATGTCGACTTTGAATGCGTCCCCAAGCGTGCCGTCCGGATTAAGGGCGATGATCCGATCCGCCAGAATGATCGCTTCATCCACGTCATTGGTGATCAGGACGCAGGTTTTCTTGTCTTCGTCCCAGATCGCCTCGATCTCATCCGCGAGATTGGCGCGGGTCAGGGCGTCGAGCGCCGACAGCGGCTCATCCAGCAGCAGCATTTCGGGGTCCATCGCCAGGGCGCGTGCCACATTGACCCGCTGGCGCATCCCACCGGACAATTCAGCAGGGCGGCGCGTGGCCGCATGGGACAGGCCCACCATGTTGACATAGTGATCGACCTTGGCCGCCCGTTCGAGTTTGGAGAGATCAGGGAACATCGTATCGACAGCAAGCCTGACGTTGCCCTGCACGGTCAGCCACGGCATCAGAGAATAGTTCTGAAAGATCACACCGCGTTCGCGGCCCGGTTCGGTGATGGGCTTTCCCTTGTAGGTCACGCTGCCCGAGGTCGGCTGCTCNAGCCCCGCCATCAGATTGATCAACGTGGTCTTGCCGGTGCCCGAGAACCCGAGGATGACGACGAATTCACCTTCGGCAACCTCAAGGGAGATGTCCTTGAGAACGGGTTGGGTGCCATAGGTTTTGGTGACATTGTTGAAGTTCAAGATACCCATATCGATCACCGGTTATTCGAGAAGGTGAACATGGACTGGAGCGCATACATCACACGGTCCAGAAGGAAGCCGATGATGCCGATGGTCAGCACCGCGACCATGATCCGCGCCAGACTTTGCGAGCTGCCGTTCTGAAATTCATCCCAGACGAATTTTCCAAGCCCGGGGTTCTGCGCCAGCATTTCCGCCGCGATCAAAACCATCCAGCCCACACCAAGCGACAGCCGCAGCCCGGTAAAGATCAATGGCAGCGCCGAGGGCAGCACCAGTTTGGTGATCTTGGTATAGGTATTCATTTTCAGCACGCGACTGACGCTGACAAGATCCTTGTCGATGCTGGCGACGCCAAGGGATGTGTTGATCAGCGTGGGCCAGAGCGAGCAGAGCGTAACGGTGATCGCCGAGATGAGGAACGACTTGGAGAACATACCGTCATTGGTGCTATAGACGGCTGATACGATCATGGTCACGATGGGCAGCCATGCCAGTGGCGAGACCGGTTTGAAGATCTGTATCAGCGGATTCAGCGCCGCATTCGCCGTTACAGACAGGCCCGCAGCGATGCCCAGTGGGATCGCAACGATCGACGCAATGAGAAAACCGAAAAGCACGGTTTTGATCGAGGTCCAGATCTGGTCGTAGTAGGTTGGCTTGCCTGTATAAGCGCGATCACGCACACGATCTGTGTTGCCACTTGCGATATGCTTGGCGTTGCGCGCCTCTTGCCGCTCGTAGAAGGCGGCTTCGCGTTCGCCCTCGCGGATGGCGTCCTGATGCAACTCGCCCACCTGCTCCCAGACTTGGGCAGGGCCGGGCACAGCCCCGAGCGAGGTTTGAACCTTGGGGGCCAGGCTTGCCCAGAGGGTCAGGAAGATCGCAATCGCCAAGAGCGGCACGCCTAGAAGCCGCCAGATCTCGCCCGCCTGCGCGCGCGGATTATCCCCCGCGGCGGCCTTCAGGATCGGTGTCATCCAAGACAGGCCAAAGACGCTGAACCATGCGTCGGCCTTGTTGATCCGGGCAAAGCGCCGCGCGCGGCGGGCTTCGATATCGAGTGTGTTTGTGTCAATCGCGGTCATATCGGCTGTCCAATTGCTGCTTTTGATGAAAGTGGCTCCCNCCCCCTTCCGCTTTGCGGTGTGGCAAAGCGCGGGGGCGGGGTTTAGCCTTCGACCTTGCTGTCGANGACCGTTTGACCGGACTTCAGACCGATGGGCAGGCTGTCGATATAGGCGTTCGGCGCGCGTCCGTCGTAGCTGATCCCGTCGATGATATCGGCAGCCGGTGTCGGTGCTTTGAAGCCGTCNCTATCCCAAGGNAACGCCGCTTCGTCGGCCATACCCTCGTCCACCAGCAGCCTTGCGGCCTGNAGGTAGATGTCNGGGCGATACACGTCTGCNGCNGTCTCGAAATACCATTCATCCGGCTTTGTCTCNTCGATCTGGCCCCAGCGACGCATCTGGGTCANATACCAGATCGCGTCTGAATAGAACGGATAGGTCGCATTGTAGCGGAAGAAGACGTTGAAGTCGGGGGCGGGGCGCACATCCCCTTTCTCGAACTCGAAAAAGCCGGTCATGGAGTTGGCGATCACATCCGCATCCGCGCCCACATATTCAGAGCGCGACAACATTTCCACCGCTTCCTCGCGGTTGGCGTTGTCGTTGGCATCAAGCCACATTGCCGCGCGGATCAGTGCCTTGGTCAGGGCCAGCGTGGTGTTGGGGTTTTCCTCGGCAAATTCGGCGGTAATGCCAAAGACCTTCTCGGGGTTGTTTTTCCACATGTCGTAGTCGGTGATCACCGGCACGCCGATCCCTTTGAAAACCGCCTGCTGGTTCCAAGGCTCACCCACGGCGTAGCCCGATATCGTCCCCGCTTCCATTGTCGCAGGCATCTGCGGTGGCGGCGTCACGGACAGCAGCACATCCGCATCAATCTGNCCGGAAATATCNTGCGCGCTATAGTAGCCGGGNTTCAGTCCGCCCGCCGCAAGCCAGTACCGGATCTCGTAGTTGTGGGTCGAAACGGGAAAGACCATGCCCATATTGAACGGCTCGCCGCGGTCCTTGTAGCCTTCGNCCACCGGAGCCAAAGCACTGGCGCTNATGGGATGCTGCGGCCGNCCATCGTCCATCGTGGGCACGTTCGGCTTCATCTCGTCCCAGATGTCATTNGAAACNGTGATCGCATTGCCGTTCAGGTCCATCGAGAAGGGCGTGATGATATGCGCTTTGGTGCCATAGCCGATCGTTGCCGCCAGCGGTTGGCCCGCCAGCATATGCGCNCCGTCCAGNTGGCCGTCGATCACGCCGTCCAGCAGCACTTTCCAGTTGGCCTGCGCCTCAAGTCTGACAAAAAGCCCCTCGTCCTCNAANTATCCCAGCTCGTAGGCCACGGCCAAAGGTGCCATATCGGTCAGCTTGATAAAGCCAAAGGTCAGCTCCTCTTTCTCAAGCGCCAGCATTTCGGCCGACGCCGCNGTCGCCANCAGACTTGTCGAGGCGAGCAGGAGTGCGAATGTATTTTTCATGGGTCATGTCCTTTCATGGCCCCGNAGGGCAGAAACGAAAAAAGCCGCACGTATGGTTCACGGGGAAGAAATCCGTGCTCCGTACGAGCGGCATTGCTCTGAGTGATGTGCGACCAGCATTGGTCAGCGGTATAGGTCGGACAACGTTGTCCCTTGGCATCAAGGGTGGCTCATAGACGCAGCTTCACGCAACGAATTTTCTGCATTGCGGCAGCTTTTCAGAGGCCCATGCAGAAGCCGCTTAAGAATTCATCGCACAGCTGCGGTGAAATCAAACNTTCTGCCGTCAAAAAAGGCGTCNGGCGAAAGAATCATCTCTCCCCGCGCGGATGCTACAGATGTTGGCAACGTCATCGCCCCTTCGGTTTTCTCGGAGGATTGGGGCATATCAGCGCCGATATCAGACAGATTCTGGCGGAAAAGATCGGCNCGAAAACAGGTTTTGGCTTTCTCGATTCCCGCGGCNTCNGCACCNAGGTGATGCGCGATCCACGCCGCCTGACTGCGCCACGGGAAAGTNGCGGCATGGCTGTGGAACTGCAAGAANCGNTCCACCGTGATCGGAGAGGCCCCCGTTCGGGGGACGATATGCCCGGTCAGCGCCGGATCGATCAAATCGGGCGACATGCTCAGGTGTTCACTGCGCCCCAAAATCTCGACCGCCAGCGGCTTGTTTCCCGGCGCATCAAGCCAGGCCGACGCTTGGTATACCGCCCGCATCAGGCGACGCACGCTGTCTTCGTTCTGCGAGGCCCACTCATGGCGCGCGGCAAGCACCTTTTCCGGCGCGAACTGCCAGACATCGCGGCCCGCCATCATCAGCTTGGCCACATTATTCTGCACGGCCACACCGCCCCAGGGCTCGCCCACCCAGAAGGCGTCGACAAACCCGTCCGAGACGGCATCCGCCATACGCATCGGCGGCACGGTGACTTCCTCGATCTGCAGGTCNGGCGCTTGCGCGGCCCAATANGACAGCAGCAACCGGTGCATGGAATAGTGGAAGGGGATACCCACACGCAGCGGTTTGGCACCGCGCGCGCTGAGCCCCGACAGCAATGCAGTCGTGTCCCCAAAGCGCACATCCTCCAATGCGGAAGCAACAGCGTTAGAGACGCCGAACACCGTGCCGTTCACGGATAAGACCATCAGCGCATCTACCCGCGCGGGNAATCCGCCCATCCCGATGGACATGGCCACCGGCATTGGCGACAGCATATGCGCGGCATCCAGATGCCCCAGTGCCAGCATATCGCGCAGCGCGGACCACGAAGGCTGACGCAAAAGATTAAGCGCGAGCCCCTGNTCGGCAGCAAATCCCAGCTCTTTCGCGATGACCAGCGGGGCGCAATCAACCAANGGNACATAGCCACAGTTCAGAACAACCTCGCTCATGACAANAGATCCGCTGCCGTCACCAATGCTTGTGCCACATCGATGACCTTGCGATTCTGGCTCATCGCGGTGGTGCGCAGNAGCTTATAGGCGTCATCCTCGGACATGCCGCGTTGNCGCATCANGATCCCCTTTGCGCGGTCGATCGTCTTGCGATCCTCCAGCGCTTGCTTGGCAGCATTCAGTTCGAAGTGGAATTGACGCATCATTTTGAAGCGCNCGATGGCNGTTTGCAGCACGGGTTTGATCCGGTCCATCTGAAGACCATCCACCACATANGCGCTGACCCCGGCATTCAGCGCCGCCTGCGTCAGGTTCTCATCGGTCTGGTCCACAAACAGCGCGACCGCCCGCTTGGTCGTCTCGGTCGCGTGAGAGATATGTTCAAGNGTATCGCGGTCCGGNTTTGTCAGGTCGATAAGAACGATNTCCGGTGAAAATTCCCNCACCGTCTGGTTCAGNTCCGACATCTGCAGCAAAGCCTTNACGTCAGACCAACCCGCTTCGCGCANNGCATCCACGATGTCACGCACGCGCTCGGGGTTTGGCTCTACAACCAGGATACGCAGATCTGCATTCATGCATTTTGATCNNCGATCATCGGNGCAACTTCAATCTGGCATCCCTCGTGCGCCAGCGGCTTACGACACGCTTAGCCCAAACAGCGAGCAGAAAAGACGCATGTGCCAATCTGTTGTGCAGAATAAAACAGTCGCTCGACNACAGCGGTGCCAGCCATTCAGGTTTACACCAGAGCTANNGNCAGCCCCCGCAAAAGCACAAGCGGGCCGGAACGTGGTACCNCCNCGANATCCGGCTGTGGGGCCGTNAANGATCCGGTGNCAGCAGCGACAGNCCTAATCGCTTGGCCGCATCCAGNGCGGCCTCATGATGCAGGGGCCANGCTTGCGTCAGCCCTTCGATGATCAACAACAGCGCGGTATCGGCCCCCTTCAACGCGGTCGCCGCTGCGGCCCTTTCCGCGACCTCTGCCTTGTGACGTTCCAGTAAGTCGCGCAGCGGCTGACTGCCCGGTTCAGCGGCCACTGCAGCATGAAAGAGGCAGCCATGCGCGCTCTCGGTCGCCATCCAGTTTCCAACGCGNGTCAGTATCGTATCAAGCGCCTCGCTCGGNTCCTCTGGCANGTCATCAAANACGCGGGCGAGATAGCGCTGATGCCGGTTCTCCAACGCAGCAAGCACCATTTCCGCCCGGGACGGCGTGTATTTGTAAAGCGTGCGAAGGCTCACGCCCGNAGNATCCCGCAGGTCTTCGACGCTNGGCTCGGCAAAGCCCCGATTGGCAAAGGCGCGTTCAAGCCCTGCGGATATCTTGCTCATCATATCGGTCATNCTTGACGATGTAGAACGATCCCTCTACCTACGCAAGTAGAGCAATCATTCTACATCGGAGTTTTCCCCTATGACGCTTCCTGAAACGATGAAAGCTGTACGCCTCACCGGCCATGGCGGGCTGGACAAGCTTGAATGGTGTGACGACGTTCCGNTNCCGCAACCNGANGNTGGCGAGGTCTTGATCCGTGTGGGCGCATCGGCGGTGAACAATACCGACGTCAACACCCGAACCGGCTGGTATTCGAANGCGGTGCGGGGCGACACAGGGTCCGCCGCAACCGAGGGCTACGCGGGGGCGTCTGATGCTGACGGCGGATGGTCCGGTGCGCTCAGCTTTCCGCGCATCCAAGGCGCGGACTGCTGCGGAGAGATCGTTGCGGTCGGTGACGGAGTGGACGCNGCGCGGATNGGTCAGCGCGTGCTGGTGCGGCCGATGNATCGNCCGGCCGGTGCCGGACCAGATGCGCTGGTGACCTTCGGCTCNGAGCGCAATGGCGGCTTTGCGGAATACACCACCGTGGGCGANGAANACGCATTACGGATCGAAAGCCCGCTTTCGGATGTCGAACTCGCGTCCTTCCCTTGCGCATTCTCCACCGCCGAAGGCATGATCCAACGCGCCGGATTGGGGGACGAGCGTGTGCTCATCACAGGCGCATCCGGCGGCGTCGGATCGGCGGCGGTGCAACTGGCCAAGCGGCGCGGNGCCCATGTCACNGCCTCTACCAGCCCGGCGAAAATGGANGCGCTGAAAGCCCTCGGCGCGGATGCGGTGATCGACCGCAATGAGCCTTATCCNAANGANNCCTTCGACGTCGNGCTCGACCTTGTAGGGGGGCCGCNCTGGCCCGAACTGCTTGATGCTTTGGTGCCACGGGGGCGCTACGTCACGTCNGGCGCGATTGCCGGTCCGATCNTCGAACTTGATCTGAGGACGCTCTACCTCAAGGANCTGACCCTCATCGGGAGCACCCGGCAAGACCCACGCGTANTCACTGATTTGGTCAGCTACATCGAAGCAGGCGAGATCAAGCCCGTGGTCGCCGAAACCTATCCCTTGGCTGACTTGCANGCGGCGCAGAAGGCATTTCTGGAAAAGTCGCATATGGGCAANATCGGCGTGACAATCGCAGACTGANANNCACGAGGCACAGGTTACAGCCTGCATAAGGCACGGCCTGCTCACAAGTATCGCTCCGGACCTTCGCCGCTGATGGCGTCGAGGTCCGGTTTCGCGCGGACCGTGAGAATGTCTCGCATTCTGCCATCATTAAATGCGCAATCGCTGCACGCCGTTTCGAATACGTCCTGCTGGCCAATACAGCCAGGCCGCCCCCTTACCCCCACGCGTTCGGCTTTCCCCGCAAATAAGCCACGCTCTCAGGCAGGAATGGTGACCCCGGCAGGATTCGAACCTGCATCCTGCCCCTTAGGAGGGATGCGTTCATAGCGCTATTCCTTTCGTGATTTCTTAATGTTGGGCGTTTGTACAGCGTCATCCTGTACGTGGTTTGTACGAAAACGGGCTCTGATGTCGGCCTCATCGGTCTCGGCGTGGGCATAGATGCGCATGGGCAAATTGGGGTCTGACCAGCGTCCAGCCTTGGCCGCCGTGACGGGATCGACGCCCTGCCGGACGACTAATTCAGTGAAGAACCCGTGCCGTCCAGCTGGGTGCGCAGAAAGGTACGGGATGCCCGCGCGCTTGCAGATCGTCTTCCAGCGCGTGTTGTAGCCGGTTGAGCTGCCATAGCCGAAAACACGGGCTTTCATGAACTTGCCGGTCTTGCGGTTCTTGGGTCGCTTCGGCGGCAGCGCAAGAAGCTCGTCCATCATCTGAGGCGAGACGGTGATCCAGCTTTCCGGATGTCCCTTCTGCGCTTTCACGCGAACTTTGTTTTCGTGCGGTCGAAGGTCATCAGGCTCCAATGACACGGCCTGATCGATCCGTGCCGCCGTCTCAAACATGAACCGGACCAGCGCGGCGTTGTAGGGATCAGCGGCACGGCAAAATGCCTCGATCCATTCCTTGTCAGCTGGCGTGCGCTCTACGCGGCTAAGCTTCCCCCGCCGCTTGTCCTGGGCGATCCGTTCAAACTTGTCGTAAGGCTTCACGCGGATGAGCGGCGTGCCTTCCAGCTCGTGCGCGTTGTTGATCACCGCGCTCGCAGGCGTCACGATTTCACGCCACCAGGTGTCGGTTGATGCTTTGGGCTTCAGCTTGGGCCCAAGGCTCTTCAGTAACGCACCAGAAATCGCGCTGAGCGATAGGTCGCCGATTGCCTCGACAATAGGGATCAACTGCTTCGCTGCTTTTGGGGACGCGTTGTAGAGCATGATTGCATCAGAGAACGTCTTGCTCGGTTCGTCGCCCACGACATAACGGCGGATTTGCCGTTCGGTCTCATGGTTTATCCAGTCCCGTGCGCCCTCTTCTGTAGATGCCTTAGTGCTTCGCCGGTATGGGCCGGCGATTGGCCTGCCGTTGTATTCAATCCACCCCTTGGCCCAGTAGACACGGCCCCTCTTGTAAATTTGGAGCGGCATGATTGGCCTCCTTCAAAAATCGTATCAATCTGCGCGGGCGTGATGAGCATGGTCCGCCCAAGACGATAAAAAGCTCCGGTCTCATTTGCCCGCTCGCGCAAAGTGCGCTCTGAAATATCGATCCCCATTCCGGCCATGACTTCGACCCATTGCGCGGGCGTTTTCCCAAGCCCCAGGATCTGAGAGCTGTCTGAATAGTTGGTCTCTGCCATTTCAGTCGTCCTTGTCCGCTAAAGTTGAATCGGCGATACGCATGGAATCGCTTGTTCTGCACCTTCTGACGTGGTCAGATGTGATTAACTGTAATTGTTCGTCATATTTTGCAAAGTTCGCGAATTTCGACGAAGTAGTCAATTGGAAAATTCA
>NZ_NHBI01000071.1:0-39612 GCF_002167505.1 Sulfitobacter sp. TMED3
GCGCCTCGGTAAAACGGCTCTTCCGCATTCGTCTACTCCTTCAGGGTTGGGCAGACTCTACATCATGGTGAGAAATTTCGCGGGGGGCAGGTCAAAAGGAAGTGTAAAGCTGCCTTAGCGTTGACTTGGAGACAAAGTATCTTTGCCGTTTGAATAAACGTAAGTGCTGACAAATAAGCTTCGTTTTTCTGCCAACATTTTTTTCGCGCTACAGTTTGAACCGAATTTTGATATGCCTGCTGGCAAACGTTTACGGAAATAGAACATCCGGCCTCTACGCATCAGGTAGGGGCCGGCTCGATATTTGGGTTTTCGACGGTGGTTTCCGCGGGCTGAAACGCGACGCTGCTGGGCATAGCGCGCAAGGCCATGTGTCACACCCTGTGTCACAGTCTCAGAATGCTGTGACACACATGGCGTGCCAGACTTGGTTAAGTCTTTGTTATTTCGAGTGTGAGAAAGAAAGTTGGCTGGGATGGTAGGATTCGAACCTACGGTACACTGTACCAAAAACAGTTGCCTTACCACTTGGCTACATCCCAACGTGTGGGCGTAATTAGTCCGGAGTGCGGGGGGGTGCAATACCTTTCTGGAGAAAAAGTGGGGAGAATCTCGGAATTTATTCTTGAGCCGTGTTTGGGGCAGAGCAGGCTGTGTTCTATTGGGGAGGATCAGCGGGGTCGCTCGGCCGCAGGGGGCCTATTGCCGCTGTATGTCTCGCTGCTGATATCCTGCATCCGGGCGAACACGTGATCGCGCGACAGGGGGGACGTGGGGGCGCACCGCCGCCGTCCCCCTCGCTTCAAGGGTGCAGTATGNGTCGCGTGCGAGGNCTGTCAGCCTTCGCAGTTGATCAAGATCGCACCGGCGCGGGCACCGGCTTCGACGGCTTCATGGGCNTTGACCGTGTCTGACAGCGCGAATGTCTGCTCGACCGGGCAGTGCAGCGCCCCTTCGGCCAAGGCTTGATGGGTTTTCTTGATCGCGAGGGTACGTTCGGCCTCGGTCAGCAGGTAGACGAGGATGATGTCGATGGTNACNGCNTTAAAGAGCAGGGGCAGGAAGGGGAGCGTCGGCTCCATCACCTTGGCAGAGCCATAGGCCGCGATGCGCCCGTTGGGTTTGATCACCTCTGCATCCAGCGCGATATTGGCCCCGAATTCGACCTCGATGATCTGGTCGACGGGGGCACCACCGTTGGCATCAAGCACCTGNTGCGCCAGATCGGGGGNGCTATAGTCCAGCACGACCTGNGCGCCTGCGGATTTTGCGCGCTCGNCCCCGTTGGCTCCGGTGGTGGCGATAACGCGCGCCCCTGCCCAGGCGGCGAATTGCACNGCNAGATAGCCGACGGTGCCNGCGCCCCCCTGGATAAGCAGCGTTTGCCCCGCGACATCACCGCCGTTGAACACGGCGTGGGCCGCGGTCAGCCCGGGGATGCCAAGGCTGGCGGCAGTGTCAAAGCTCACGTCATCGGGCAGCGGGACGGCCTGCGCTTGCGGCAGGGCGATATGGGTCGCGGCAGTGCCGAAGGGGCGCTGCCATTGACCGTTCCAGATCCAGACGCGCTGTCCCACGCGGGCTTGGTCCACACCGTCGCCCACGGCCTCGATCACGCCGGCACCATCGCTATGCGGGATCACTGTCTCGAAGGGGGGATGGGTCATGCCGGGGCGCCCGCGGCGGGATTTCACATCGGACGGGTTGACGCCCGACACGGCCAGCCGCACCAGCACCTCGCCCGCAGCGGGGGNAGGGGTTGGCATCTCGGTCAGGGTCAGCACGTCGCGTGCTTCGCCAAGGGTGGAATAGGTGACTGCGCGCATGAGAGCTCCTGATCATGGGGACGGTGTTGTGTCACCTAAGCGCAAGACCGCGGCATGTGCAATTGCGCGGTCAGTCGCGTAGCTCTTTCGGGCCCACGCCCCAGAGCCGCGCTTTGGGGGCCCAGCCTTTATAGCCGCCGACCCNCAGGAAACACCATTCAAGGTCGCAGGCNCCGAGCCGCGCGATCACGCCCAGTTCAAGCTCTGCCTCGACGGGGGCTTTGGGGTCGGGGCGGACAAGCAGCTGCANACGGTCNTGTTCCACCAGAACGGTGCGCGTGCCCGACAAAAGCGAATAATGCACCCAGCCGCCCATACCGTCGCGGTCTTCGACGCGGCGCCAATGGCCATGCTCTGCCGTGATGCGNAGGGGGAGGTCGCGATGTTTGAACACCCAATCGATCCGGTGCGTCAGCGACGGCCCGCGCCGCACGTTCCCCTCGCTCGCTTTCATGGACACGAAACGGGGCACCGGCAGGTTGGTCACCTGGCCGACCTCTTGCGCGAAAACCGGGGTGGTGCACAGGTGAACGGCTGCAAGGGCGCCCAAAAGGACGGAACGTAACATCGGTTTCATGACTGCCTGTCTGGTCTGTTGCCGTTGATTTAATGCAGTTTTGCCCTGCGAGGTTCTTGTGCCTCGTCTCTGCTTGGGACACCATGCCACCAAGCACAGTGCAAAGCCATATTTGGGAGGCCCACAATGTCAAAGCAACCGCTAAGTGTTGTAGTCACGCGACGGTTGCCGGAAGTCGTCGAAAAGCGATTGACGGAACTGTTTCATGTGACGTTGCGCGCGGATGACACGCCGATGACCCGCTCTGAACTGGGCGAGGCGATGAAAACTGCGGATATTCTGGTGCCCACCGTGACCGATGAAATCGACGCGGCACTGATCGGGCAGGCGGGGGACCGGCTGAAACTGATCGCGAACTACGGGGCGGGGGTCGATCATATTGACGTGATGACAGCGCGGCANCGCGGGATTCTGGTGTCCAATACCCCCGGCGTGCTGACGGAAGACACCGCCGATATGACCATGGCGCTGATTCTCGCGGTCACACGGCGCATGTCCGAAGGCATGGCNCAGATGCAAAAAGGCGATTGGCAGGGCTGGGCCCCGACTGCGCTGCTTGGCGGGCGCGTCAGCGGNCGCCGTTTGGGTATTCTGGGGATGGGCCGCATTGGTCAGGCCGTCGCNCGGCGCGCGGCTGCCTTTGGCATGCAGGTCCACTACCACAACCGCCGCCGTCTGCGCCCCGAGATCGAAGAGAGCCTTGGCGCGACCTATTGGGAAAGCCTTGACCAGATGGTGGCCCGCATGGACGTGATGAGCATCAACTGCCCGCACACCCCCAGCACCTTCCATCTGATGAACGCCCGCCGNCTGAAGCTGATGAAGCCCGACGCGGTGATCGTAAACACCTCCCGGGGGGANGTGATCGACGAAAACGCGCTGACGCGGATGCTGCGCGCGGGCGAGCTGCAAGGCGCAGGGCTGGACGTGTATGAACACGGCACCGACATCAACCCGCGCTTGCGCGAGCTGACCAATGTCGTGCTCTTGCCGCATATGGGGTCTGCGACGCTCGAAGGGCGGGTAGAGATGGGCGAGAAGGTCATCATCAACATCAAGACCTTNGAAGACGGGCACCGTCCGCCGGATCAGGTCGTNCCCTCGATGCTTTAGGNGCAGCGCCGGTGCGGTTCAATTTGCGCTGGCGCTAAAAACAAGTAGGTTGACCCCGAGCACCGGAACGGGGAGGGGACCATGCTTGCACATCACATCGTAAAGTACATCGGGCGGACCTGCACAGCCATCGCCNTAGGTGGTTTTGTAAGCGGGGCCGCTTTCGCGCAACAGGCCGCCGATAGTGTCGCGCCCGAAGGTGCNAGCCAAGGCAGCTTTACCGGCATGTCGNCGCGGATCACCGCCGCCTTCGAGGCTAAGGATGCGGGCAAACCCGTCATCGCCCNGAACTGGATGGTCGCCGCCGCCAACCCTNATGCGGTTCAGGCGGGGGCGGATGTGCTGGCACGGGGNGGCACCGCNGCCGATGCGCTGGTCGCCGTCCAAGCGATGCTGGGGCTGGTGGAGCCGCAAAGCTCTGGCCTGGGCGGCGGGGCGTTTCTGGTCTGGTATGACGCCGCATCGGGCANGCTGACCACGCTGGACGGGCGCGAAACCGCGCCGCTGGCAGTGACGCCGCAANTGTTTCAGGACGACCNAGGTGTCCCGCTGGGGTTCTTTGACGCCGTCGTTGGCGGGCGGTCGGTCGGTACGCCGGGCACCCCTGCGTTGATGGCCGCAGCGCATGAGAAATGGGGCAACCAGCCCTGGGCCGAGCTGCTGGCCCCCTCTGTCGCATTGGCCGAGAAGGGCTTTGCCGTGTCCCCACGTCTTGCGGGGCTGGTGGCTGATGACGCCGAACGGCTGGCAACGTCGGAAACGACAGCATCCTATTTCATGCCGAACGGCACGCCGGTTCAGGCAGGCGATACGCTCAAGAATCCCGATTATGCCCGCACGGTTGCAGCGCTGGCGGAACGCGGGGCNNANGCTTTCTATACCGGNGACATNGCNCGCGACATCGTGGNGNCNGTNCAAGGGGCCACCAACCCCGGTGTGCTGTCAGAGGTCGATCTGTCGATCTATCGGGTCAAGGAACGCGACGCCCTTTGCGCGCCCTATCACGGGCATGAGGTCTGCGGCATGGGGCCGCCGTCCTCTGGTGCGTTGGCCGTTGGGCAAATACTGGGGCTGNTGGAAAACGCGGACCTGAGCGCCGGACCGGCGGACGCAGATGTGCTGCGGCTGATCGGCGATGCCTCGCGGCTCGCCTTTGCGGNTCGGGGGCGCTATGTGGCCGATACCGATTATGTGCCGGTGCCGGTGACCGGTATGCTCGATCCATCCTATCTGGCGGAGCGCGCCAAGCTGTTGCAGGGCGACGATGCGCTGCCNGAAGTCACCGCGGGCGCGCCCGCTTTNGNCCATGCCCTNAACTTTGCCGATGATATCTCTATCGAGCTGCCGTCGACCTCGCATGTGTCGATCGTGGACAGCATGGGCAATGTCGCAAGNATGACCACCACCATCGAAAACGGCTTTGGGAGCCGCCTGATGGTGCGCGGGTTTTTGTTGAACAACGAGCTGACGGATTTCTCTTTCCGGTCGCATACCGATGGCGTGCCGATTGCCAATCGGGTCGAGCCGGGAAAACGCCCGCGCTCGTCGATGGCACCGACGATTGTGATGAAAGATGGCGCGCCGGTTCTGGCCGTGGGCAGCCCCGGTGGCAGCCGCATCATCGGCTATGTCGCGGGCGCGATCATCGCGCATCTGGATTGGGGGATGGATGTGCAACAGGCCGCAGCGCTGCCCCATGCGATCAACCGGTTCGGCCCCTACGACCTTGAGGAAGGCACNGACGCCGCCGNGATGGCCGATGCGCTGACCGGCCTTGGCTACGAGGTGAACACCCGCGCGCTGACCTCGGGGTTGCATATGATTTCGATTGGCGATGATCTGCGCGGCGGGGCTGACCCGCGCCGCGAAGGCATCGCCCTTGGCGAGTGATCGCCCATTCTGAACCAAAGGAAAGACCATATGGCACAGGCCACCGACATGCCCCGCAACGAGACCGGGATCGACACCGCTTTGGGTATCCTCAAGCAGCAATTCGGCGAACGCTTTCAGACGGGGGACGCGATCCGCGAACAGCACGGGCATACGACGACCTGGATCAGAAATCAGGCCCCCGATGCCGTGGTCTTTGCCCGCTCGACCGACGATGTCGCGGCTGTGGTCAAGGTCTGCGCCGCGCATAAGGTGCCGGTCATCGCCTTCGGCACCGGCACTTCGCTTGAAGGGCATGTGAATGCGCCGGCGGGGGGCGTGTCGATTGACGTCACGCAGATGGACGCGGTGGTCGAGGTCAACGCCGGCGATCTGGATTGCCGTGTGCAACCCGGCGTCACCCGCGAGGCGCTGAACACCCATTTGCGCGATCAGGGCCTGTTCTTTCCCATTGATCCCGGGGCCAATGCCTCGCTTGGCGGGATGACGGCGACGCGGGCCTCGGGCACCAATGCGGTGCGCTATGGCACGATGAAGGACAACGTTCTGGCGGTCGAGGCGGTGATGGCCGATGGCACGGTGATCCGCACCGGCGCACGGGCGCGCAAATCATCCGCCGGATATGATCTGACGCGTCTGATGGTGGGCTCTGAGGGGACATTGGGCGTGATCACCGAAATCACGTTGAAGCTGCAAGGCATCCCCGAGGCGATCAGCTCTGCCCGCTGTTCCTTCCCCTCGGTCGAGGCGGCCTGTGAAACCGTGCAAAGCGTGATCCAATACGGGCTGCCCGTCGCACGGATAGAGCTGCTGGACGCGATGGTCGTGCGCGCGGTGAATGGCTATGCCAAACTGTCGCTGCCCGAAACGCCGATGTTGCTGCTGGAGTTCCACGGCTCTGACGCCGGTGTGGTCGAACAGACCGAGACATTCGCCGCACTCGCCGATGAAAACGGTGGCACCGACTATCAGGCGACCACCACGATGGAGGAACGTAACAAGCTGTGGCAAGCGCGGCACGATGCCTATTGGGCAATCCTAGCCCTGCGACCCGGCTGCAAAGCGGTTGCGACCGACGTTTGTGTGCCGATCTCAAGGCTGGCCGAAGCGGTCGGGCGCGCGAACGCCAAAGCGGCGGAGCTGGGTCTGATTGCGCCCATCGTCGGCCACGCAGGCGATGGCAATTTCCACGCCTCGCTGCTGCTGGATATGGACGACGCGGATGAAGTCGCCCGCGCCGAAGGCTTCATTAGCTGGCTCAACGAGCTCGCGATCTCGATGGAGGGGACATGCACGGGGGAGCATGGCATCGGACAGGGCAAACGCCCCTATCTGGTCAAGGAACTAGGAGCGGCCGTGGGCGTCATGGGCGCGATCAAACAGGCGCTCGACCCCGATAACATTATGAACCCGGGCAAGATTCTTCCCGAATTCCTGGCGTAGTCGGGGCGGCGCGGGCGGTATATCGATCCCTGCCACAGGCAGGGATGCGATGCCTCCGGCGGGGATTTTTAACCATTTGGAAGCGGCCTACGCGCGAGTTTTTCGACGTTGGTCGCATTTGTGCTGTCTTTGGTCGGCTGGGTTCTGCGTTTTGCGCGGGGACTGCTAAATGTCGCTAAGACCTATTCTGGCGGAGCATTGGATTCATGAAAACTCAAGTCAAAGCACTGGTTGTGGGCGGCGGCGCCGTTGGCACGTCGATTGCCTATCATCTGGCCCGCGCCGGATGGGACGATGTGATGTTGCTTGAGCGGGACGAGCTGACCTCGGGGTCTACATGGCACGCGGCGGGGTTGCTGCCCTATTTCAACATGTCCTATGCGACGACCCACATCCACGACTATTCAATCAAGTTCTACAAGACGCTTGAGGAAGAGACCGGCCTGAACGCGGGCTTTGCCGTGGTCGGGAACCTGCGCATGGCGCAGACGGACGAACGCATGGACGAATACATGCTCTATGCCTCCACGGCAGAGACCTGTGGCGTGCCCTACACCTTCATGACGCCTGATGAGATCAAGGCAAAATGGCCGCTGATCAAGACCGACGATCTGAAAGGCGCGCTGTATCACGATACCGACGGCTACATTAACCCTGCCGATGTCACCATGGCGATGGCTAAGGGTGCGCGACAGCGCGGCGTGATGATTGAACGCAGGTGGCAGGCGGATGCCTTTCACTGGAATGGCGCGGCGTGGGAGGTTACCGTCACCAAGATGGTCGAGAAGGGCGGGAACCTTGTCCCCTCGGACGAGCAGGTCGTGATCACCGCGGAGCATGTCGTTACCGCCAGCGGCAACCACGCGCAGCGCACCGCCAAGATGCTGGGCATCAAGATGCCTGCTATTCCGGTCGAACATACGTTTATCGTGATGGATCAGGACCCCGAGCTGGTCAAATGGCGCGCCGACGGCAATCCGGAGCACCCGGTTGTGCGGGACGCCGACAATGAATCCTACGCGCGCGAGGAACGCGGCGGCTGGATTTTGGGCATTTACGAGCACGGCGCGCCAGCTCGTTTTGAGTACGGCGTACCGGACAGCTTCCGGGCCGATCTTTTTCCGCTGGATCTGGACCGGATTGCGGATCAGTACATGGCGATGGCCGAGCGTGTGCCGTCTTGTGCGGACTCCGGGCTCAAGGACGATTTCAACGGGCCAATCTGCTATACGCCCGACGGCAACCCGCTGGTTGGTCCGGCACCCGGCCTGCGCAACATGTGGCTGGCTGAAGGGTTTTCCTTTGGGATCACAGCGGCAGGTGGCACGGGATANTACCTTGCGCAGATGATGGTNGAGGGNGAGGCCGAGATCGACATGGCNTCGCTNGANCCCAANCGNTATGGCCAGAACTGGATGACCACNGAATATGNNGCGCGCAAGAACGAAGAANNNTANGAGCACGTCTATATCCTGCACCACCCGGATGAGGAGCGCCCNGCGTGNCGNCCNTTGCGNACCTCGCCNGCCTATGACCGNCANGCNGCNCGTGGCGCACAGTTCGGCCATGTGAACGGNTGGGAACGCCCNAACTACTTTGCGCCNNTGNGNTTNNANGANCACGNCAGCCGGTCCTTCCGGCGCGGCGGCTGGTGGCAGCATGCGGTCGATGAGGCCAAGGCGATCCGCGAGGGCGTGGGCCTGATCGATGCGACCGCCTTTACCAAACATCTGGTCAAGGGGCCGGGGGCCACTGCCTTTCTGGATTGGTTCACCTGCAACAAGCTGCCCTCNGTCGGGCGNATCAACCTGACCTATGCGCTGACGATCAACGGCACCACGCGCACCGAATANACCATCGTGCGNCTNGCTCAGGATGAATANTANCTTGTGTCCGCCGGGGCCTGGACGGCCTATGACAGTGATTTCCTGCGCAAGGCCATCGCCGATAAAGCGCCNGAATTCGGNTATATCGAATGTCATGACGTGACCACNCAATGGGGTGTCTTTGCCATNGCNGGNCCNAAATCGCGCGANGTNNTNAAAGANGTCATCAAGGACGCGGACCCCGAGACGGTGCTGAGCAACAAGCGGTTCCCCTGGCTGACCATGCGCAATATCGAGCTGGGGATGGTCCCNGTCCGNGCCATCCNCGTCGCCTATACCGGAGAGCTCGGCTGGGAGCTGCACCACCCGATCGAGATGCAGAACCACCTGTTCGATCTGCTGGAGAAGGCGGGNGAGAAACACGGGATGAAACTGGTNGGCGCGCGNGCACAGAACTGGCTGCGGCAAGAGAAATCCTACCGCGCTTTCGGCAATGAACTGGGCCGCGATGCCACCCCGCTNGAGGCCGANCTGCCGCGCTTTGTCGACCTGTCCAAGGACTTCCACGGCAAGGACGCAATGCANGCCCANGGNATNCGCAGCAAATGTGTNACCTTGNTGATCGACGGGCCCGACGACGCCGACCCTTGGGGCCGCGAAGTGCTGTATCACGGCGACACCCGCGTTGGTCGTCTGACCTCGGGCGGGTATTCGGTGGCCTTCGGGAAATCCATCGGCATGGGCTACGTCAAACCCGACATCGCGGAGGTCGGCACGAAGCTGAAGGTCAAGATGTTCGACCAGCTATGGGACGCCGAAGTGGTGGAGGACAGCCCCTACGACCCGAAAAACGCAACGATCCGNGTGGATGGGTGACGCTTGAACCTAGTCGAGCGGCGGCATGCTCTGCCGCTCGGCCATGCGCTGCCGGTGATGCTCCAGATACGCAGGGTCGGGCAGGAACCGTTCTGGTAATTGCAACCTTTTGGAGGCCCCGACAGCTAGTTTGCGTTTAGAGTCAGCGGGCAAATCATCGGCCATGATCATGCGGTAATCATCGTCAAAACTGATCAGATGTCGGTCAAAGGCGCGATCATGAAGGGCGTTCAGGCAAATGCCATTTTCGGGGTAGAACCGTTGAGCATCGTCCTCTTGCCACCCGACGATATGGCTTGCGGTCAGCAGGCGNGNATCGTCGATACCCNTTAGTGCACAGCGAGAGCGATAGTTGTTCAGGATCATCTCGCGGAAGAAGCTTTGTCCGCGTCGCTGCACAACAGTACGTTCGGTGACTTCGGCTTGCTTAGCGATCCAGTTTGCCTGCCGCTGCTCGGAAAAACCGGGTGTCTGCTGGGGTGACGGCAAGATCTGCGCTTCATAGGCATTAAATACGATAGAGGGGTCTTGCCGGAACCGCGCCCAGACTTGCCGGTCCATCGCAGAAAGGTTGCCAAGCCCCCTTTGCGGCAGTGTGTCATCCAGCGCGGCAAGATTGGACAGTTTCATTGCCACGGCCGATGGCGTGCGTCCGATCCGTTCTGCCATNCGGATGATCTGCGGTGTGCCGGAATGGAACTTGCCAAAAGGAAGCCGCANATACAGTGACAAAGCCTCAGTGACCTCGTCTTCGGTCCAATTTCGACGTGTCGTCATATACCTGCCGTTTTCGCTCGGAAAATCCTGCCAGGCTCAATTTATAATTGCAATGCCAAATGTCTTGCTCTGCTAGATTGTGGCGGCGATCTACCGCACCTGACGCCGCGCGAGCCAGTTGTCCCAGCTGCTGGGGCTACCGGCATAGACGTTGATGTCGATGTCGCCGGCGGCTCCGGGGATGCGGCCGGTGCTGGTGTATTGCCAGAAGGTCCAGCGCTCATTGGGGTATTTCTCGGACGGGTGGGCGGCGGTGGAGCGGAGCCAGAATTCAACACCGCGCAGACGCCCCATGTCATTCTGGGCATAGAACTCCGGCGTGGTGTAGACGACGGGCTGCTGCCCGTAATGCGCGCGCAGGATGCTTAGAAAGGTCTGCGCGTTGCGGCGGACGGTATCGGCGGGCGGGCGCAGGGTGCAGGTGGGGGAAAAGGGGTTCCACTCCAGATCCAGCACGGGGGGCAGCATACCTGCGGTCTTGGGCACGTTTTCGATGAACCAGCGGGCCTGCTTCTCGGGCGTCGTGCAGAAATAATAGAAGTGATAGGCCCCGCGGGCGACACCGGCGCGGCCGGCACCCTCCCAGTGGTTCTGGAACATCGGGTCCAGCAGATCGCCGCCTTCGGTGGCTTTGATGAAGGCGAAGTTCACGCCGGAGACGCGGGCCTCGCCCCAGTTCAGCGGTTGCTGGAAGCGCGCCACATCGATGCCGTGCACCGCATAGCGGTCGGGGCTTTGGCCGGGCCAGTCGAACGGCTTGCGGTCGCCGAAATTGGCCGCCGTCACATCCCCCACAGGGACAGAGAGTTGCGGCGCACCACAGGCCGAAAGGGCAAGGGCAGAAAGGAGGGCAAGAACGCGAAGTCGGGGCATAGGGTCACGGCTTTCGTGCGATAAAGGCCAGATTATTGGCGGGCATGTCGATCCTGTCGATCGGGCTTAGTGCAGCATCGCTGAGCCAACGTGTGATGTCGACCGTATCCTTGTACCCGATCGCAGGATCGGCGGTGCGCAGCTCGGCGTCGAATTTCGCATCTCCGTCGGAGGTGAGCACACCCTCGCGGCGGAACGGACCATAGAGGATCAACGTGCCACCGGCGGCGAGCGCAAGCGCGGCTTCGGTGATGAGCATCTGTGCGGCCTCTGTCGGGATCAGATGCAGCAGGTTGGCGAGGAAGATCAGGTCTTGCGGTGGCAATGGCTTGTGCCAGCCCGTCGCCGTGGCATCCAGCGGGGCGGCGGGGGCGACGTTGGTCAGCCCGGCCTCGGCGATATAGGCGTCGATGCTGGCGCGGCGGTCGGGGGCGGGCTCGGTCGGCTGCCAGTGCAGATCGGGCAGGGCGCGGGCGAAGGCGGCGATATGCTGCCCCGTCCCGCTGGCAATCTCGAGCGCGCGCCCTGTCTGAGGTGCGTGGTCACGCAGCAGGTCACACAGGGCGTCTTTGTTCCGGTCGGCGGCGGGGGCGTGCAGCATGGCACCGCGGGTGGGCAGAGCGACGCTGGCGCTTGGGGGAAGCTTGGCTGTCATGCGCGCAGCCTATCGGGGCGCAGTGCCTCGACCACCGGATCGGGCAGCGAGGGGGCGTTTCCGAGGGTCAGATCGGCCACCAGTTGCGAGGCGGCGGCGCTGGTCTGGAAACCGTAGCCGCCTTGTCCCGCGCTCCAGATAAAGTTGGTCTGGGCGGGATCGGGGCCCAGCACCAACGTGCGGTCCACGGCAAAGCTGCGCAGCCCCGCCCACGTTGCGATGGGTTTCGTCAGCGGCACGGCGACCATGTTCTGATACCGCTCCAATCCCTCGGCCAGCACCATGTCGTCGGCCCATGCGTCCTGCGGTTCGGTCGCGTCCTCATCGGCGGGCGAGATCAGCAGCGCGCCCGCGTCGGGCTTGGCGTACCATGTTTCGCCCACGCCAAAAAACATCGGCCAGTGCGACAGGTCATGCCCGTCCGGTGCCGCAATGCGGGCCATGGACCGGCGGTAGGGGGTGATGCCGATGGGGGGCACACCGGCCAGAATGGCGATCTGGTCGGCCCAGGCTCCGGCGGCGTTGACCAGTTTTGCGGCGTGATAGATGTGCGGGCCTGCGGTGACCTTCCACGTATTGCCCGTGCGGGTGATGGATGTGACGGGATGCCCGGTTTCGATCCGTCCGCCATTGCCGCGCAGTTCTTTGGCGAAATCCTGCAGCAGACGGTCGGTATCAATATCATGGGCGTCAGCGTGGTAGCCAGCAAAGGCGATGCGCTCGGCGGCCAGGATCGGCACAAGGCGCAGGGCATCATCGGGGGTGATCTGTTCGACCCCCATATGGGCGAGATCGCTGTGAAACGCCTCTTCCTCGTGGCGGTCGGCGATGATCATCAGGCCGCGCGGGGACAGGTAGCCGCCGTCGCGCAGATAGCCGACGGTGGCCTTGTTCAGCGCCTGCACAGAGGGGGCGCCGTAATTTTCTTCGATCAGCGCGGCCGACCGGCCAGAGGCGTGATAGCCAAGCGCTTTTTCCCCTTCGATCACCGTGACTTTTGCATCACCGGACAGGCGCGCCGCGGCAGAGATGCCCGCGATGCCGCCGCCGATCACAAGGATATCGGATGTGTTTTCTGTCATAGCTGCCCCCTGTCCCTTGCACTGGTTTCACGCAGGTCTGTCCCGCCGACCCCAAGCTCTTTGCTTATGGGTGACATGGGCCGGTGGGACGTGCAACCGCGCGGTTAGGCATCGGTCTTGCCGCGCGCGGTGGCGCGACCATAGGCGGGGCGCGCGTGGATCATCTCGACAAAGCCAGCGAGTGCGGGATAATCCTTGGCGCGGCCCTGCTGCATCGCGATCTCTGCCGGAAAGCTGAGCATGATATCCGCCGCCGACAGCGTATCTTGCACAAAATGCCCCGAGGCCCGCACACGGCTGTTCATGTAGCTATAGTGGTTGTCCAGTTCAGACGAGATGCGCGGATGCAGCGGCGCACCGGCGTCGCCCAAACGGCTGANATAGAGGTTCAGCAGGATCGGCGTCATCGCGGACCCTTCGGCGAAATGCATCAGTTCAAGGTGCTGCANATAGGCGGCGCTGTCACGATCGGGGATCATCTGCGGCGCGAAACGGGTGCAAAGCANCTCGGTGATGGCCGCGCTCTCGGCGATCAGCGTGCCGTCGATCTCGACCATGGGGGATTTGCCCAAGGGGTGCACGAGCTTTAGCTCGGGCGGGGCGAGGTTGGTCTTGGCATCGCGGGTATAGGNNATGACATCATAAGGCGCGCCGATTTCTTCGAGCAGCCACAAAATGCGATGAGAGCGGGACCGGTTCAGGTGGTGGATTTTGATCATGACGCTGATGATAGCGTGTTNCAGGCGGATGGGTAGTGGGCATGCATNCCCCGCGCCGTATTTGACNAGCGGCGCGGGGGGCTTCAGGTCAGGTCAGACGGTGGCGCAGCGCGGGCAGGCGCGACAGGATCAACACATCGACCGCCAGCACGCTCAGCAGCACGGCCCCTGCCANGGGGAAGGCCATCGACACGAACAGCCCGACCAGCACGGCACCNTGCCACAACGGCAGCTCTGACGGCATGGGCGGGGCGGACAGGCGGCCAGCGGCGGTAGGGCGACGCTTCCACCAAAGCACCAGCGCACTGACGCAGAGGAACAGGACCGACAGGCAGACCAGTGTATTGGCCAGCACGCTCAGCAGCCCCAAGGTGCCCATGTGCAGCGCAATCCCCACTGCCATGGCTTTGCCCGCAAGCGAATAGTCGGCATAGCGCACATCGGCGAGGATATTGCCGCTGTGCTGGTCGACATGCACGGTGCGGTCCGACATCGGGTCGGTGCTGTCGGTGTTCATGGAATCGCGGCTCAGCGTCCAGACGCCGGTATCGTCCTGCGGCAGGTTCATCTGATAGCGCGCGTCAAAGCCGATCTCGCGCGCCAATGCATCGATTCTGTCAATCGTGACGGCCCCTGCAATGCCCGCCTCCCCAGCCGCGCTGCCAGAGGCAGGCATCTGCGTTTGTTCCAGCGCCCAAGGCACCTCGCGGCGGTGGTGGTTCATGCTGGCGTGGATGTCGTCCGATAGGGGCACGGCATCCCATTTCTCGGCGGGGAACTGGCTCCAGGCTTGCACCATCTTGCCGCCCCAGATGCTCGCCCAGGACAGGCCCGAGATCAGGAACAGCACCAGAAATGCCGATACCCAGATGCCCACAACACCATGCAGCGATTTCCACATCGCACGGCCCTGGCTGAAACGCGGCACCAGCGTCCCGCGCCAGCCTGCACCACGCGGCCACCACATATAAAGCCCCGTGGCNATCAGCACCAAGGCGATCGAGGCCGCGGCTTCTATCATGCGNTCACCGGTCACCCCCAGCATCAGATCACTGTGGATGCNATCCGCGAAATCNTACCAGCCGGACCGNCGCGGAAAGCTCTCGATCACCTTGGCCGTATAGGGATCAACCGCAACCATCACCGCATCNCCATCGTGGTCCACGCGGAACAGGGCCGCCAGATCAGGCGCGCGTGGGGCCACATATTGCACCAGCGTGCCGCCGGGCACGGCCTCGACCGCGGCTTGCGACTGTGCCGAGACTGACAGGGCGGTTTCCTGCACGGTCACCGGGGTAAATTCACCGTCGCGCCCGTCGATCCAGGCGATCCACAGCATCGCCATGCCGGTTATGGCGAGNANCGACANAAAGGGCAGNACGAACAGCCCCGCATAGAANTGCCANCGCCATGCAGCAAANTAGAGTTTGTTCACGCCGCCGTCGGGCTGCGTGGTTTGGGTAGGGGTCGTCATATGAGGGCTCCAAGCCTAAGGGCCTGCATCATCGGCAGGCGGAAAGAATGAACANNTGGGATNGNNGTTCAGACTTGGGGCGGGGCGCGGGTCAGCCGGCTGGGGTCAGGCTTGCGTGTGTGCAGCAGCCGTTTCGCNACAAAGCGCAGGGTNTGCGTTTTCTCAAGCACGGGAACGGGCAGGCCGGNGACCGCTTCGGGNAGCNCCATGGCACCGATCAGACGGCAGGTCTTNCAATCGGCCATATTGCCNGAGTGCGGGCTATCACCGGTGCCGCAGAGGTCCGCCAGCGCGCCGCCATTGGCAACATAGGCTTGCAGCTCGGGCGACAGGNCTACGGGCGCGAAACGATGCGCAAACCCCGATGTCGCAAGCGACAGCAGCACCAGAACGGTGGCAAGCAGCTGGCAGGGGAAGGCGGGCANAAAGCGCATGTGNCTTCTGTAGGCAGCTTGGTCGCNCCNCACCAGATGCGTTTTGTCNCNAGACGGGGCACCGCGNTGATTTCGCAACAAAAAAGGCCCCGCGGATGCGAGGCCTTTGATCGTGTCAGGTCAGTGTCCGGCTTAGTTCGGAATGTCGCCCTTGATGCCTTCGACATAGAAGTTCATGCCCGCCAGCGTGCCGTCATCGGCGGTTTCGCCTTCCGCCAGGAAATCGGAACCGTCCTGCTTTTTCAGCGGGCCGGTGAACGGGTGGTAGGACCCATCCGCGATCGATGCTTTCAGCGCCAGCGCTTCTTCTTTTACGTCGGCAGGAACTGCGTCCGTAATCTCGCCGATACCAACCATGCCGGCACCGATGCCGTCCCATGTGTCTTTGCTTTCCCATGTGCCATCCATGACCGCTTTGGTGCGGGCGATGTAATAGGGGGCCCAATCGTCAATGATCGACGAGACGCGCGGCTTGGGCGCGTATTGCGCCATGTCGGACGCCTGACCAAAGGTGATCACGTCACCCGCTTCTTGCGCCGCTGCCTGAGGTGCTGTGGAATCGGTGTGCTGCAGGACAACATCGGCACCCTGTTCGATCAGAACCTTCGCGGCGTCTGCTTCTTTGGCGGGGTCAAACCATGTGTAGGCCCAGACGATCTTGAACTCGACATCGGGGTTCACCTTCTTGGCGTGGATATAGGCCGAGTTGATGCCCCGGATCACTTCGGGGATCGGGAAGGAGCCGATATAGCCGATAATGTTCGATTTGGTCATCTTGCCCGCGATGTGACCCTGAATGGCGCGACCTTCGTAGAAACGCGCGGAATAGGTCGACACGTTGTCGGCACGCTTGTAGCCGGTGGCGTGTTCGAATTTCACATCCGGGAATTTGCCCGCGACGTTGATGGTGGGGTCCATATAGCCAAAAGACGTGGTAAAGATCAGGTCCGCGCCGTCCAGCGCCATCTGCGTCATCACACGCTCGGAATCGGGGCCCTCGGCCACGTTTTCAACAAAGACGGTTTCGACNGCGTCGCCGAATTCTTTCTCGACTGCCAGACGNCCCTGGTTGTGTTCATAGGTCCAGCCGCCATCGCCGACGGGNCCAACAAAGACAAANCCGACTTTGGTCTTGTCTTGGGCATATGCGCCGCCCGCAAGCCCNAGCGCCAGTGCCGCGCTGGCCATAAGTGTGGTGAATTTCATANCGTAGTCCCCTGAGTAACGCGCCTTTTATCCGGCGCTTGAAGATAGGCCCCTAGTGAGAGGCGTGGAAAGTGCGGCCCAGCGATGCCGGNGCAGCGCTTTTATCCGCGGAAAGGATCACCAGCACAAGGATGGTGATGANGTAGGGCGACATTGCCAGATACTCGACCGGAATGGCAACGCCCGCGCCTTGCAGATTCAGCTGAAGCTGCGTGATACCGCCAAAAAGATAGGCACCCAGNAACAGCCGCCAGGGCTTCCANCTGGCAAAAACCACCAGCGCAAGGGCGATCCAGCCCACACCGGCGGTCATGCCTTCTGTCCATTGNGGCACACGGATCAGGCTGATGTAGGCCCCGCCCAGACCGGCACAGGCCCCGCCGAACATGATCGCCAGCGTGCGGATGCGCACCACTTTGTAGCCAAGGGCGTGGGCCGCCTCGTGGCTTTCGCCGACAGCGCGCAGGATCAGCCCCATGCGGGTGAATTTCAGCANTGCCCAAACGGCGACGACCAGCGCAAAGCCCANGTACAGAATGATNTCATGGGAAAAGAAGATCGGCCCGATGACGGGGATGTCATGCAGCGGGCCAAAGTTCACATCCGGCAGACGCGGTGGTTTGATCCCGACATAGCTTTGCCCCAGCAATGCCGAAAACCCCAGCCCGAACAGCGTCAGGGCCAAGCCCGATGCGACCTGATTGGCCAATGTGATCTGCGTCAGGAAGGCGAACAGNAGGCTCAGCAACGCGCCCCCTAGGGCCGCGGCGGCAAAGCCCAACAGGGGCGATCCGGTTTCAACGGCNGTNGCAAANCCGCAGATCGCGCCGATGATCATCATCCCTTCGACCCCAAGGTTCAGCACGCCGGATTTCTCGACCACCAACTCGCCCAAAGCGGCAAAGATCAGTGGCGTCGCTGCCACCAGAAAGCCCGCGACAAAGAGCACCGGATTGA
Organism: Sulfitobacter sp. TMED3; assembly: GCF_002167505.1. NCBI lineage: Bacteria > Pseudomonadati > Pseudomonadota > Alphaproteobacteria > Rhodobacterales > Roseobacteraceae > Sulfitobacter > Sulfitobacter sp. TMED3. Next base: position 17,729 of record NZ_NHBI01000071.1, read on the forward strand.
TTGCAGACAGATCCATTACGCGACCTCCGTCCGGCCAAGGCGCAGCCGGTAATGGGTGAAAAGATCAAAGGCGAGCAGGAAGAACAGCAACATCCCCTGAAACACCTGAATGGCGGCGGCAGGCAATCCCAACTGGCTTTGCGCGATGTCACCCCCNATATAGGTCAGCGCCATCAGACCACCGGCCAGCAGGATACCCACCGGNTGCAACCGCCCCAGAAAGGCGACGATGATCGCGGTGAACCCGTAGCCCACGTTGAAATCGATGGTGATCTGNCCCGCNGGGCCCGCGACCTCGAACATCCCTGCCAGACCNGCCAGCANACCCGACATGCCCATGCAGAACAACACCAGCCGCGTCGGGTTCACGCCGGAAAANCGCGCCGCCCGCGGTGCCTCTCCGGTCACGCGGATGGCAAAGCCCAACCGGTGCCGCGCCANTAAGACATAGGCAAANATCACCGCGATCAGGGCGGCAACCACCCCCCAGTGCATNCCCGATCCCGCGANCAACTCGCCATTATGGGCCGATGCATATTGCTGCAGGTTGCGGCTGCCCGGAAAGCCGAAGCCTTCGGGGTTTTTCAGCAACCCAAGGCTGACAGAGGCGAGGAACTGTTCCGCCACATAGACCAGCATCAATGACACGAGGATCTCGTTCGTCCCGAATTTGACCTTGAGCACGGCAGGGATCATGGCCCAGACCCAACCGCCAAGCGCGCCTGCAAGCACCATCACCGGAAAGATAAAAACACTCTCNGCGGGGTAGAAGGCCAGACCTGCACCGGCACCGCAAATGGCCCCCATGATGTACTGGCCCTCGGCCCCGATGTTCCAGATCCCCGCCTTGAACCCCAGCGACAGGCCAATGGCGATCAAGACCAGGGGTGCTCCTTTCACCAGCAGTTGCGGGCGATAGTAAAAGGCGAAATCGCCGAACAGCGGCTCCCAGAAAATCGTCATGATCGACGCCACAGGGTCTTTGCCAAGCACNGCGAACAGCGCGCCGCCAAAAACCATCGTGGCAATCACCGCCAGAACCGGCGTTGCATAGGAAAACGCCCGGCTGGCCTGCGGCCGTTTCTCAAGCCGCATCATGCCGCGCCCCAGTTCTTGTCATCTGCTTCATTTTGCAANGNAAACTCCACGGGGGTGTGGGGGTGTGAAACCCCCGCAAGCNACGCGTCAAACATGCGCCACCTCCATCCCGTGGGCNCCGCCCATCATCAATCCGATCTCGTCCACCGTCAGCCCTGCCGCGGCNCGCGGCTCCGANAGGCGGCCCTCGTTCAGCGCGGCGAAGCGGTCCGAGATTTCCATCAGCTCGTCCAGATCCTGACTGATCACGATNACNGCNGTGCCATTNTCGGCCAGATCCAGCAGCGCCTGCCGGATCGCCGCCGCGGCAGAGGCATCGACCCCCCATGTGGGCTGNTTGACCACCAGCACCTGCGGATTTTGCAACACCTCGCGGCCGATGACGAATTTTTGCAGGTTCCCGCCNGACAGCGANCGCGCGGCATTNCCGGGGCCGGGGGTGCGCACGTCGAAATCNGCGATGATACGTTCGGCAAACCGTTTGGCGGCGGGCCAGTTCAACATGCCGCGNCGCTCCAGCTTTTCGCGCACGGCACCGGTCAGCATCGCGTTCTCGGTCAGGGACATATCAGGGGCGGCGGCATGGCCAAGCCGTTCCTCGGGCGCGGTCAGGATACCCAGACGGCGGCGCGCGGTGGGGCCAAGCTGGCCCACGTCCTGACCCTCGAACCCGATCATGCCAGCGGCGGTCGGCAGCTCGCCCGACAGGGCCGACAGCAATTCATCCTGCCCGTTGCCCGCCACGCCACCGATGCCCAAAATCTCGCCCGCGCGGACTTGCACGGTGATGTCACGCAGCGGCATGCCAAAGGAACTGGGCGAGGGCGCGGACAACCCCCTCAGGTCCAGCTTCACNGCGCCGGGGGTCTTGCCNGCNCGNGTCGGNGTCTTGAGCGTGCTGCCCACCATCATTTCNGCCATATCCCGTGCCGTNGTCTCTGACGGGGTGCAATGGCCTACCACTTTNCCCAATCGCAGGATCGTGGCGCTGTCACACAGGCTGCGGATCTCTTCGAGCTTGTGCGAGATATAGAGGATCGCGGTGCCCTCGGCGCTGAGCTTGCGCAGGGTTTTGAACAGGATTTCAACCTCTTGCGGGGTCAGAACGCTGGTGGGTTCATCCATGATCAACAGTTTGGGGTCTTGCAGCAGGCAGCGGATGATCTCGACCCGCTGGCGTTCACCGGCCGAAAGGTCGCCGACGATGCGGTCGGGGGCCAGCGGCAGGCCGTAGGCCTCGGACACGTCGCGAATCTGCTTGCTGAGGGTGCGCAGCTTGGGCGCGTTCTCCATCCCCAGGGCGATGTTTTCGGCCACGCTCAGTGCGTCAAACAGCGAGAAATGCTGGAACACCATGCCCACACCGGCGGCGCGTGCGGCGCGGGGCTCGTGCGGGGCGAAACTGGCTCCGTGCATCTGCATCGTGCCGCTATCGGGTTTGACCAGCCCATAGATCATCTTGACCAGCGTCGACTTGCCCGCGCCGTTTTCCCCCAGCAGCGCGTGGACCTCGCCCGGCGCGATCCGCAATGACACGTCATCATTGGCGACAACACCGGGGTAGGCTTTGGTCAGCCCGGAAAGCGCCAGAAGGGGCGTGTCGGTCATGCGCAGCGTTCCTTTTGTGTCAAACGAACCTGTTTATTCGTGCGGGCGGGTTCAAATTGCAAGAGTTGCGTGGCCACCCCAAGCGCAATCGCTTGAGGATGCTTGCCAAATTGCCGCGCGCCGATGGGGCAGGTGATGCGGGCGATCTGTTCGGGGGCATGGCCAAGGGCGGCCAGACGGCTGCGAAACCGCGCCCATTTCGTGTCTGACCCGATCAACCCGCCAAAGGCGAAATCGCGTTGCAGCAAGCGGTGGCAGAGCTCCAGATCGTCGTCATGGGCCGGTGTCATGATGAAATGCGCAGCGTCATCTTCANCGCTGTGCAGCGCGGCACCCCAAGGGGCATCGACGCCGCTGACGCCCTNNGGNAGATCGTCCAGATACCCGGGGCGCGGGTCGGCGAGTNTGACGCGAAACTGCGGNAGCGGGGCCAGAATACGCGCCAGCGCGCTGCCNACATGGCCNGCGCCGTGAATGACCACCTGNCGCGAGGGCTGCCACAGCGGCTCTGCCANCCAGCCNCCGTGCAGGGTAATGGCGAGCGGTGTCGTGCTGCCACTGGCACGGTCGATCTTGGCGCGAAAACTGTCNGCAAGGGGCGGGGCCGCAGGATCGACAGCACGCAGGTAGATGTCGGGGTAGGTGTCGGGCAGGGCTTCGACTGTGGCGGCGTCGAAACGCTCTGTCACCACTGTCACCGCCCCGCCGCAGCATTGGTTCATCGCGGGGCCAAGGGCGGCGCGGGTCAGCTTGCTGCGCGGGCCACCNGCGAGCATGGNNGCGGCANCGCGCATCGATTGCAGCTCAAGCTGGCCGCCGCCGATGGTGCCGGACGCACCGCCCGCCCAGACCAGCATCGACGTCCCCGCCGGACGCGGGGCAGAGCCTTTGACCTGCACCAGAACGATGCGCGCCACCGTGCCATGCGCGGCAACGGCCTGCGCCAGGGCTGCGCGGTCAAAGGGCATTGCGGGCCTTCCCGATGGCGGTCAGTACAGCTTCGGCCGTGGCGGGTGTTTGCAGGTCGCCAAACCCGTCCCCACAGGCGCTCACCGCATCCGACAGCGCCATGAAGGCCGAGATGCCCAGCATCAGCGGCGGCTCCCCCACCGCTTTTGACCGGTAGATCGTCTGCGCGGGGTTGGGTTCGTCCCAAAGCGCCACGTTGAACACATCGGGCCGGTCCGAGATGGCGGGGATTTTGTAGGTCGACGGCGCATGGGTTTTCAGCGTGCCTTTGGCATCCCAGACGAGTTCCTCGGTCGTGAGCCAGCCGGCCCCCTGCACATAGCCGCCTTCGATCTGGCCGATGTCCAACGCGGGGTTCAGCGATGCGCCCGCGTCATGCAGGATGTCCGCGCGCAGAATGCGGTTTTCGCCCGTCAGCGTGTCGATCACCACTTCGGTGACGGCTGCGCCATAGGCAAAGTAGAAGAACGGGCGGCCGCGGCCCTTGATGCGGTCCCATTCGATTTCGGGCGTCTTGTAGTAGCCGGTGGACGACAGCGACACGCGGTTTTCATAGGCGGAAGCGGCGGCTTGGGCAAAGCTGATCACCTCTTCCCCGATATGAACCTGCCCATCAGCAAAGCGTATCTGGTCAGCGGCGGTCTGATACCTCTCGGCCAGATGGTCGGCGATGCGGTCGCGGATCGTGTCGCAGGCCGCTTGCACCGCCATGCCGTTCAGGTCCGTCCCCGAAGACGCCGCCGTGGCCGAGGTATTGGGCACCTTGCCGGTATCCGTTGCAGTGATCTTGACGACCGAGAGGTCAACGCCAAAGCGACTGGCGGCGACCTGCGCGACCTTCTGGAACAGGCCCTGACCCATTTCAGTGCCGCCGTGGTTCAGGTGGATCGACCCGTCCTGATAGACATGCACCAACGCCCCCGCCTGATTAAGGTGGGTGAGGGTGAAAGAGATGCCGAACTTGACCGGCGTCAGCGCGATGCCGCGTTTCAGAACCGGCTGCGTCGCGTTCCAATCGGCAATGGCGGCGCGGCGGGCGGCGTAGTCTGATGTCTGGGCCAGCCGGTCGGTCAGCGCGTTGATGATACAGTCCTGCACCGGTTGGTGGTAGGGTGTGGTTTGCAGACCTGTGGGCTGGGGTGGCGTGCTTTCCTGTGGTGCGGGCGGTGCCCCGCGAGAGGCAAGATCAGCCTCGGTGTCATGGGGCAGGGCGCGGTGGTCATGGGCCTGTCCGCTTGCGTCAGGCTGCATCACATCGGCGTAGAAATTGGCGCGCCGCACAGCCAGCGGATCAAACCCGAGTGACTGCGCGATATGGTCCATGACCCTTTCGATGCCCACGATCCCCTGTGGCCCGCCAAACCCACGAAACGCCGTGGCGCTTTGCGTGTTGGTGCGCAAGCGATGCGAGGTGATGCGGATGTTATCGAGGTGATAGGCATTATCCGCATGCAGCATCGCACGGTCGGCCACGGGCAGGGACAGGTCCATCGCCCAGCCACAGCGGGTGTAATGGGTGAAATCCAGCGCCGAGATGCGGCCAGTGGCGTCAAAGCCTACGGTATAGTCGATGCGGAAATCGTGGCGTTTGCCTGTGACGATCATATCGTCATCGCGGTCATAGCGCATTTTGCAGGGGCGTCCCGTGCGCGCGGCCGCGACGGCACAGGCCACGGCGAGCGCATTGCCCTGACTTTCCTTGCCACCAAAACCACCGCCCATGCGCCGCGTCTCTACCCGCACGGCGTGCATCGGCGTGCCAAGCGCCTCTGCCACCTTGTGCTGGATCTCGGTCGGGTGCTGGGTCGAGGAATGGACAACCATGTCGCCATTATCTTGCGGCAGGGCGAGGGCGGCCTGACCTTCGAGGTAGAAATGCTCTTGCCCGCCGATATTGATCGTCCCGCTCAGAGTTTGGGGGGCGGTGGTCAGCGCGGCTGTGGCATCGCCTTTTTGGTAGATGCGGGGGCCATCCTCGAACCGTGCATCGGCGGCCAGCGCCTCTTCGATGGTGAGTATCGGGGTGGTCGGGGTGATGTCCACCGCCCCAAGCCGCGCGGCGTGGCGGGCGGCAAGGTGGGTTGTCGCGATGACCATGAACACGGGTTGGCCTGCATAATGCACCGCATCCGTGGCGAGCAGGGGTTCGTCATGGTTGGAGGGCGATACGTCATTGTCAAACGGCAGATCTGCCGCCGTCAGTACGGCCACCACACCGGGGGCAGCAGCGACATCGCGCAGGTCCATGCCGTTGAGCGTGCCCGCGGCCACCGTGCTCAGGCCAAAGGCGATGTGCAGCGTTGTGGCCGGTGTCGGGATGTCGTCAACGTAACGCGCAGCCCCCGTGACATGGAGCTTGGCTGCATCATGCGGGAGGGGTTTGGCAACGCTCATGCTGTCACCTCGTGCAGGTTCGTGGGCAGGCCGTTCAAATCACGCAGATAGCGCAGCAGCAGGTTCTGGGCGGTCAGCAGGCGATACTGCGCCGAGGCGCGCATGTCGGTCATCGGCTGATAATCCAGCGCCAACGCATCCATCGCGCGGCGGATCGTAGCCTCGTCAAAAGGTTGATTGATCAACAGCGCTTCGGTTTGGCTTGCCCGTTTCGGTGTGCCTGCCATGCCGCCAAAGGCGATGCGTGCGTCTGTGATCACATCGCCCGCGCGTATGATGTTCATGCAGCCGCACAGCGCCGAGATGTCTTGATCGAAACGTTTGCTGATCTTGTAGCAGCGCAGGGTGTCGTCGCTGCCGATGGGGAGTTTCGGCACGGTGATCGCCTCGACAAATTCTCCGGGGGCGCGGTCCTGTTTGCCGTAGTCGATAAAAAAATCCTCAAGCGGCAGGCTCCGGCGGGTGTCGCCGTGACGCAGGTGCAATGTTGCCCCCATCGCGATCAGCGCCGGAGGGCCGTCCCCGATGGGCGAGCCATTGGCGATGTTGCCCCCGATGGTGGCCGCATTGCGCACCTGCGCCGAGCCATACCGCCGGAGCATCGCGCCCAAGCTGGGGTAGAGCGGGGCAAAATGCGCGGTGAGCGTGGCAAGGGTGGTCGCTGCGCCGATGCGCCAGTGATCCCCGCCATCGGTGACGCCGCGCAGGTCGGGGATCTGGTTGAGAAACACGACCGGCCCCAGATCGCGGAATTGTTTAGTGACCCAGAGGCCGACATCCGTTGCCCCCGCAATCAGGGTCGCATCGGGGTGATCGGCGTACCAGTGGGCCAGTTCATCCGTGGTCGTGGGGCGCGAGGTCGCAGGGGGCTGTCCGCCCCCGTCCGGCTGCGCCGGCCCCCCCGAGGATTTAAGGCCATCTGGAAGTTTGAGGTTGCGCAGGTGGGCGGGCACGGGGGCGGCCTCGGCGGCTTTGGCGGCGCGAATGATTGGGGCGTAACCGGTGCAGCGGCACAGGTTCCCGGCGAGCTGCGTGTCGTGGTCCGTGGCCCCGTTGAGATGGTCGGTGGCCATGGTGACGGCAAAGCCCGGCGTGCAAAAGCCGCATTGGCTGCCGTGATAGTCTACCATGGTCTGCTGCACGGGATGCAGGCTGCCGTCAGGTGCCGAGAGCCTTTCGACGGTGGTGACGGATTTGCCGTTGATCTGGGGCAGGAACAGGATGCAGCCGTTCAGGGCGCGGTGGCCTTGGTCGTCGCTGATCATGACGGAACAGGCGCCGCAATCGCCTTCGTTGCAGCCTTCCTTGGTGCCGGTCAGATGTCGGGTTTCGCGTAGCCAGTCCAGCAGCGTCATGGTGGGGGAGACGCCGGTCAGTGACACGACTTCCCCGTTGAGGAGAAAAGTGATGTCCATAGGGTTCGTTCCGCCGCGGTACCTCAGCCCGTGATCTGCGCGGCGTTCGATGCGACGTAGAACGCGGCGCGGGCAAATGTTGAACGAGGCTAGGCGGGGGCAAGGGGGCTTGGCAAGAGATTTCGTGGCGTCCTGCGCTCAAGGGCCTGTCGTGTTGCTGGAAAAACGGGCGCAGGGTGCCGGTGGGACTGGTGACTGCGGGTGGGCTTGGGTAAGTTGGCCCCATGGCACAAGCACCCCGATTCATTCACCTGCGCACGCACTCCGAGTATTCGTTGTTGGAAGGGGCGTTGCGGCTGAAAAAGCTGCCTGATCTGTGCAAGGGGGCCGATATGCCGGCGCTGGCCCTGACAGATACCAATAACATGTTCGCCGCGTTGGAATTCTCGGTCGCCATGGCGGGGGCCGGTGTGCAACCGATCATCGGCTGTCAGGTGGATCTGGCCTATGTGAAGGTGCAACCGGGGGAAAAGCCGCGCGATCCGGCCCCTGTGGTTTTGCTGGCCCAATCCGAGGCCGGGTATGAAAACCTGATGAAGCTGAACTCCTGCCTTTATATCGACAAGGGCGGGGCGCTGCCGCAGGTCACCTTGGAGGAGCTGGAGGCGCTGAACGGTGGGTTGATCTGTCTGACAGGCGGGGCAGGCGGCCCCGTGGGGCAGCTGTTGCAGGGCGGTCAACGTCCCGCGGCAGAGGCATTGATGGCACGGCTGCACGGGGCTTTTGCCGACCGGCTTTATGTCGAGTTGCAGCGCCACCCCGGCGAGGATGGCCAGCCCGTAGCCGAACAGCTGACCGAACGGGGCTTTGTCGAGATGGCCTATGACATGGGCATCCCTTTGGTCGCGACGAATGACGTCTATTTCCCCAAGGCAGATATGTACGAGGCCCATGACGCGCTGATCTGTATCGCGGATGGGGCCTATGTCGATCAGCAGCACGAACGCCGCCGGCTGACCGCGCAGCATTACTTCAAGTCACAGGCCGAGATGGTGACGCTGTTCGCCGATCTGCCCGAAGCCATCGAGAACACGGTCGAGATCGCCAAACGCTGTGCCTTTATGGCCTATCGCCGTGATCCGATCCTGCCGAAGTTTGCGGATGACGAGATTGAAGAGCTCAAGCGGCAGGCGCATGAGGGGCTGAAAAACCGGCTCAAGGTGATCCCCCACGCCACCAGCGTCGAGGAATATGAAAAGCGGCTGGATTTCGAGCTAGGCATCATCGAGGGCATGGGGTTCCCCGGCTACTTCTTGATCGTTGCTGATTTTATCAAATGGGCGAAAGACAATAATATTCCCGTCGGGCCGGGGCGGGGCTCGGGGGCGGGTAGTCTGGTGGCCTATGCGCTGACGATTACCGATCTGGACCCGCTGCGCTATCAACTGCTGTTTGAACGGTTCCTGAACCCCGAACGGGTCTCGATGCCCGACTTTGACATCGACTTTTGCATGGATCGCCGGGAAGAGGTGATCCAGTATGTGCAGCGCAAATACGGGCGCGACAAGGTGGGGCAGATCATCACCTTCGGGGCGCTTTTGTCCAAGGCGGCGGTGCGTGACATCGGGCGGGTCTTGCAGATGCCTTACGGGCAGGTGGATCGCCTGTCCAAGATGATTCCTGTCGAGGGCGTGAAACCCGTCAGCATCGAAAAGGCGCTCGCGGATGAGCCACGCCTGCGCGAGGAGGCCAAGAACGAGGAAGTCGTCGCGCGGCTGTTGAACTATGGCCAGCAGGTCGAGGGGCTGTTGCGCAACGCATCGACCCACGCGGCGGGGGTTGTGATCGGGGACCGGCCACTGGACGCGCTGGTGCCGCTGTATCAGGATCCACGCTCCGATATGCCCGCGACGCAGTTCAACATGAAATGGGTCGAACAGGCCGGTCTGGTCAAGTTCGACTTTCTGGGCCTCAAGACCCTGACCGTCATCCAGAACGCGGTAGACCAGATCAAATCCTCGGGCCGTCACCTGCATGTGGCCGCCGACGGGACAGAGCTGTTCGAGCCGCCCGAGGGGCTGATCGACGATATCGCCACCATCCCATTGGACGACGAGGCCTCTTACAAGCTTTATGCCAGCGCCAAGACGGTGGCGGTGTTCCAGGTGGAATCCAGCGGCATGATGGATGCCCTCAAACGGATGAAACCGACCTGTATCGAGGATATCGTGGCCTTGGTCGCGCTGTACCGGCCCGGCCCGATGGAGAATATTCCGGTCTATTGCGAGGTCAAGAATGGCCAGCGCGAGCGGGAATCCGTGCATCCCTCGATTGACCACATCCTGGAGGAAACACAGGGGATTATTGTTTACCAGGAACAGGTTATGCAGATCGCGCAGGTCATGGCGGGCTATAGCCTTGGCGGCGCTGACCTGCTGCGCCGTGCGATGGGTAAAAAGATCGCCGAGGAAATGGCCAAGGAACGCCCCAAGTTCGAAAAGGGCGCGATGGCCAACGGGGTCGACAAGAAAAAGGCGTCTGAGGTTTTCGACCTTCTCGAAAAATTCGCCAACTATGGTTTCAACAAATCCCACGCCGCCGCCTATGCGGTGGTCAGCTATCAGACCGCATGGCTCAAGGCGAACCATCCGGTCGAATTCATGGCTGGTGTGATGAACTGCGATATCCATCTGACCGACAAGCTGGCGGTCTATTTCGAAGAGGTCCGCAAACGGCTGGAACTGCCCTGGGTGCCGCCTTGCGTGAACCGGTCGGATGCGACATTCAAAGTCGTGGACGGCGCGTTGGTTTATGCGTTGGGCGCGCTGAAAAACGTCGGGGTGGAGGCGATGAAGCTGATCACCGAAGGCCGCAAGGTGGACGGCGTCGACAAGCCCTTTGCCACGCTTTTTGATCTGGCGCGGCGGGTTGATCTGAAACGGGTGGGGAAACGTCCGCTTGAAATGCTGGCCCGCTCCGGTGCGTTCGACCAGCTGGACAACAACCGCCGCCGCGTCTGGCAGTCGTTGGACGGGTTGGTCAGCTATTCCGCCGCGATCCACGAGCAGAAAGCCTCTAATCAGGTGTCGCTGTTTGGCGAGGCGGGGGATGACTTGCCAGAGCCGCGCATCGTGCCNTGCGACGATTGGGANGCCGCCGANCGCCTGACCGAAGAGTTCAAGGCCGTNGGCTTCTANCTGTCNGGCCACCCGCTGGACGATTACATGGGGCCGATGAANCGNAAATCCGCNACNGGCGGTGTGCCNTTCCTGACGCTGGACGAGCTGACCGAGAAAGTCTCGGTCAAAGGGGCGATGAANGCCCGNCTGGCAGGGATCGTCGCCGGACGGCAGGAACGTAAATCAGCGCGCGGCAACCGCTTTGCTTTTGCGCAACTGTCGGACCCGACGGGCGCTTACGAGGTGACGCTGTTTTCGGACACGCTGGAACTGGCGCGCGACCACCTTGAGACAGGNTCNAAGGTCGTNGTCATGGTCGAGGCGACGATGGAAAGCGACCAGTTGAAACTGCTGGGCCGGTCNGTGGTGCCGATCGACACGGTGGTCGAGGATGCGGGCAACATGGGGCTGCGGATCTTTGTGGATGATGCGGGGGCTATTCAGGCNGTCGCCGATGTGNTGGCCGGTGCCCGATCCGCGGCNCGCAGCGCGGGCAAGGGGCCGGTGCAACTGTGCCTGATGGACCCGACCCTNCCCGGCGAGGTGGAGGTTGATCTTTGCGCCGAATACCCTGTCACCCCNAAGATCAAGGGNGCNATCCGGTCCCTGACCGGCGTGATGGAGGTAGAGGAAATCTGACGCGNCCCANNGGGGCGACGGCAGCTTCCTNGANNNGGCNTCCGATCAATAGTGCGGCGGGCGTTCGTTGCCGATGACAACCCCNTCGGNGCCCGCTGCCTCGCGTTCGCCCTCGCGCTGCATCAGCATATGAACCCGCCGTGTCAGGGTCGCGATCTCTGTCTCCTGACGGGCGACGACATCGGACAGGTCATCCACCGTACGGATCAGATGGGCCATTTGTTCTTCGAGCTTATCCATGAGGGCACCTTGCAGCTTGCGCGTTTGCCGTCCTCCTAACAGNTTGTATGGCGTTCGATAAGGGGGGATGCGTGCCGCGGNGGGNCCGCGTCGCTTGCCCTTGGCGGGGGGTTGGGCTAGACGCGAAGCGCGATATTCAGCCCACAGGATGTGATCCAATGGCCAAGCCAAAAAAGACCCCCCGCCCCAAGGCCGAAACGCCAAAGGGGTTTCGTGACTATTTCGGTGCAGAAGTAACACAGCGTGCCGAGATGCTGCATAAGATTGCGCAGGTCTATCATCGCTATGGCTTTGACGCGCTGGAAAGCTCCGGGGTCGAGACGGTGCAGGCTTTGGGCAAGTTNCTTCCCGATGTGGATCGCCCCAATGAGGGCGTCTTCGCGTGGCAAGAGGATGCAGAGGCGGACAAGCCCGGCGACTGGCTGGCCCTGCGCTATGACCTGACNGCACCGCTGGCACGNGTCTATGCTCAACACCGCAATGATCTGCCCACGCCCTATCGGCGCTATGCGATGGGGCCGGTCTGGCGCAACGAAAAGCCGGGGCCNGGCCGCTTCCGCCAGTTCTATCAATGNGATGCCGATACGGTCGGCGCACCGTCGGTCGCNGCNGATGCNGAGATCTGCGCGATGCTGGCNGATTGTCTGGAAGAAGTCGGGATNGANCGCGGCGATTACATCGTGCGGGTGAACAACCGCAAGGTGCTNAACGGTGTGATGGAGGTCGCAGGCGTGCTCGACCCNGCCAACCCCGACAATTTCGCCCACGAGCGCGGCATCGTGCTGCGTGCGATTGACAAGCTCGACCGGCTGGGACTGGACGGNGTNCGNGCATTGCTGGGCGCGGGCCGCAAGGATGACAGCGGCGACTTTACCGATGGNGCAGGGCTNAGCGATNCTCAGGCCGATGTGGTCATGGGCTTTATGCAAGCCAAACGNGACAGCGGTGCGGAAACCGTCNCGCGGCTGCGTGAACTGGTCGCGGGTTCCGANACAGGCGCGCAGGGCGTGGACGAGCTGGAAACCATCGCCGATCTGATGGCGGCCGGCGGCTACGGCGCTGACCGCGTAGAGATCGACCCCTCCGTGGTGCGCGGTCTTGGCTATTACACCGGTCCGGTGTTCGAGGCGGAACTGACCTTCGAGATCCAGGACGAAAAAGGCCGGCCCCGCAACTTTGGCTCTGTCGCAGGGGGCGGGCGGTANGACGATCTGGTCAAGCGCTTCACCGGTCAGGAAGTCCCTGCAACGGGNGTCTCTATCGGCGTCGANCGGCTGCTTNCAGCACTGCAGGCCAAGGGCCGGATGTCGGCGCAGGCCGAAGGGCCCGTGGTGGTGACCGTGATGGATAAGGCNCGCATGTCCGACTATCAGGCGATGGTCGCCGAATTGCGTCAGGCAGGCATCCGGGCCGAGGTTTATCTNGGCAACCCNAAGAACTTTGGCAACCAGCTGAAATATGCAGACCGCCGCGCCAGCCCGGTGGCGGTGATCGCGGGCGGGGATGAATTCGACAAGGGTATGATCCAGATCAAGGACCTGATCCTTGGCGCGAAAATCGCTGAAAGCGCCACGCTGGAGGAATGGAAAGACCGCCCCAGCCAATATGAAGTGGCGCGTGGGGATCTTGTCTCTAAAGTGCGCGAGATACTGGAGCTGAACCGCTGATGGCTACNCGATCCGACATCCTCGCCAAAGCCGCAAGCCTGCGCGCNTTGTTCGAGGCGCAGGGNGCNGCGGTGGTGGAACCGCCGATCCTGCAACCCGCCGAGACCCTGCTNGACCTTTATGGCGAAGACATCCGCGCGCGCGCCTATGTNACCTCGGATGCGATGCGGGGCGAACAAATGCTGCGCCCCGATTATACCTTGCCCGTGGTGCAGATGCATATGGCCCATGGGGCGGACCCGGCACGCTACACCTACGCGGGCGAAGTGTTCCGCCGTCAGGAACGTGATCCCAACCGCGCCAATGAATATATTCAGNCGGGCTACGAAGTCTTTGACCGTGGCGNTCCCGCGGCAGCCGATGCCGAAGTCTTTGCCCTGATCCAGGGCGCGTTGGAGGGGCTTCCGGTCACTGCCGTGACGGGGGATATCGGTATCTTGATGGCTGCGGTTGCGGGGCTGGATACATCGGCGTCGCGCAAGGCGGCACTGATGCGGCACATNTGGCGGCCCCGCCGGTTCCGTGCGNTGCTCGACCGCTATGCTGGCAAAACGCCGATGCCCGCGACCCGCGCGGCGCTCTTGGCCAGTGACGGTGNTATCACCGCACCNCTGATCGGCCTGCGCAGTCTGGACGAGATTGAAACACGCATCGCCGCCCTGCGCGCCGACGCCACCGAGCCGGCCCTGTCGCGCACGCAGGTGTCCTTGCTGCTGGCGCTGCTGGATGTGCGTGAAACCATGCCCAATGCGATCAGCCAGTTGCATGACCTTGCCGTCGATATGCCCGCGATCTCTGATGCGGTGGACCGTGTCGCGGCGCGGGAAAAGGCGCTTGCCGGCCGCGGTGTCGATACCGGTAACCTGATGTTCGAAGCCAGCTTTGGCCGCGTGTCGATGGAATATTATGACGGGTTCGTCTTCGGCTTCCGCGCGGCGACACGGCCCGATCTGCCCACCATCGCCACAGGCGGACGCTATGACGCGCTGACACGGCGGCTGGGGCAGGGCGGCGAAATNCCCGCGGTGGGNGGNGTCATGCGCCCCGGGNTGATGCTGGAACTGGAGGCAGGCCAATGACGATCAAACTCGGTGTGCCCTCCAAAGGGCGTCTGATGGAGAAAACCTTTGAATGGTTTGCCGCGCGCGGGATCACCTTGCAGCGCACGGGCTCCGAACGTGAATACGCGGGGGCCGTNGAAGGCATTGAGGGCGTGTCGTTGATCTTGCTCTCTGCGGGCGAAATCCCCCGCGAACTCGCCGCTGGCCGTATCCATCTGGGCGTCACCGGCACCGATCTGGTGCAAGAGAAACTGGCGCTGTGGGATCAGCTCGTCGCCCCGGTAGAAGAGCTCGCCTTCGGGCACGCCGATCTGATCATCGCGGTGCCTCAGGCCTGGATCGATGTTGATACGCTCGATGATCTGGATGCCGCCGCCTCGGCNTTCCGCGACAAGCACGGGTTCCGCCTGCGCATTGCGACGAAATACCACCGGCTGGTGCGGGANTTCCTGCGCAGCACCGGTGTCGCGGATTATGCGCTGGTCGACAGCCAGGGGGCGACCGAAGGCACGATCAAGAATGAAACCGCAGAGGCCATCGCCGACATCACCTCGAGCGGGGAGACATTGCGCGCCAANCACCTCAAGATCCTGTCCGACGGGCTGATCCTGCGGTCACAGGCGACGCTTTGGCGCAGCCGGATGGCAGAGATGGATGATNCGGATCGCGCGACGATGACGGCCCTGCTGGCGCGACTGTCCTGACGCGCATGCGCGCGGCATCCTGCGGATGCGCCTCCGGCGGGAGTTTAAGGGCAAAATGAANAGGCACGCGCGGCCCTGCTTCATTTTGCCAAGTAAACTCNAANNCCGCGGGGGATGCGTGCGCAGGCGCTGCTGCTAGAGCACGCCGATCTCGGCCAGCGCGCGGTTCAACTCGATGGGCAGGGGCTCTTCGTGGTCGCGGCCTTCGGGCAGATCGGCAGGGGCATCCTGCGGCGCGAGGTAGCGCCACCCCTGAAACGGGCGTTTGAGGCTGCCTTGCACCCGGATGATCTTGGGGTCCAGCACGATCGCGCAGCGGCGCACGCCGTCCGCGCCCGATGTCTCGTCCAGACGCAGGATTTTCTGACGACACTGGATCACACCTTTGATCACCCAGAAGATCGACCCGCCGTTCAGAATCTCGGGTTCGCGTTTGGGCCACATGCGCGTCACGTGGCGGGGAAAACCGTCCTCGGTTTGCACGCGTTTTTTTTCCTGCCATGCGGCCAGATCATCGACGGTTTCCGTGCCGACGGACAACTTGATGAGATGTATATGATTTTTCACAGAATCCTCCGTCGCTGCTACAGCATCATGTATTCTAATACACACTTTCTTCAACCTGTTGTGCTTGCGCTTTGATTTGGGGTATGGTGAACACCTTCCCAAACAGCCCTCAAGGAATCGAATATGTCACGATTTGCCGCCCCCATTGCCGAACAGATTTGGGACATGAAATACCGTTTTAAAGATGCCGACGGCACGCCGCGTGATGTGACGGTAGAAGACAGCTGGCGGCGAATCGCCCGTGATCTGGCACAGGTCGAAAAAGCACCGGAAAAATGGGAAGAGGCATTTTACGAAGCGCTGGAGGATTTCAAATTCCTCCCCGCGGGCCGCATCACTGCCGGGGCAGGTACTGCGCGGCGTGTGACATTGTTCAACTGTTTCGTCATGGGCACCGTGCCTGACAGCATGGCCGGCATCTTCGACATGCTCAAGGAAGCCGCTGTGACCATGCAGCAGGGGGGCGGGATCGGCTATGACTTTTCCACCATCCGNCCCCGTGGCGCGGATGTGCTGGGGGTCTCTGCTGACGCCTCCGGCCCGNTGAGCTTTATGGATGTCTGGGATGCGATGTGTCGGACCATCATGTCCGCCGGGTCGCGCCGNGGCGCNATGATGGCNACNATGCGCTGTGACCACCCTGATGTCGAAGACTTCATCGCCGCGAAATCCGACCCCGCGCGGCTGCGGATGTTCAACATGTCCGTGTTGATCACAGACCCTTTCATGGATGCGGTCAAGGCCGATGNCAGCTGGGATCTGCAGTTCAACGGCAAGGTCTACCGCACNGTTCAGGCCCGTGATCTGTGGAACCGGATCATGAAAGCCACGTATGAGTTCGCCGAGCCCGGTGTGATNTTTATCGATCGCATCAACGAGGCCAACAACCTGAGCTATTGCGAAACCATCGCCGCCACAAACCCCTGTGGGGAACAGCCGCTGCCGCCCTATGGTGCCTGTTTGCTNGGGTCGATCAATATGGCGCGGATGGTATCCGATCCGTTTGGCGACAACCCTCAGCTGGATGTCGAGGCGCTGAACAAGCTGGTCGCGACCGCTGTGCGCATGATGGANAACGTCGTTGANGTGTCGAAATTCCCGCTTGACGAACAGCAGGCAGAGGCGAAAGCCAAGCGCCGCATCGGTCTGGGTGTCACCGGTCTGGCGGATGCCTTGTTGATGGTCGGGCTNCGCTATGGCTCGGACGCGGCGGCAGAGCAGACCGAGGCGTGGCTCAAGGCGATTGCGCGGGCGGCCTATCTGGCCTCCGTCGATCTGGCGAAGGAAAAGGGNGCCTTCCCGCTGTTCGAGGCAGACGCCTATCTGGCTTCCGGCACCATGCAGCAGATGGATGAGGATGTGCGCGACGCCATTGCCGAAAACGGCATCCGCAACGCGCTTTTGACCTCGATTGCGCCCACAGGCACCATCAGCCTTTATGCAGGCAACGTCAGCTCNGGGATCGAACCGGTCTTTGCCTATGCCTACACCCGCAAGGTTCTGCAAAAGGATGGCAGCCGNACCGAGGAAGAAGTCGTCGATTACGCCGTACAGATGTGGCGCGATCTGAAGGGCGACGCGCCCTTGCCCGACTATTTCGTCAATGCACAGACGCTGGCCCCTCTGGATCACGTCAAGATGCAGGCCGCGGCACAGAAATGGGTCGANAGCAGCATCTCGAAAACCATCAACTGCCCCGAAGACATCAGCTTTGACGCGTTCAAGGATGTTTATATGGCCGCTTGGGATCANGGCTGCAAAGGCTGCACGACCTATCGTCCCAATGACGTGACCGGATCGGTTCTGTCGGTATCGGAAAGCGCCGATACAGCCCCGGGCGAGGTTGCGGCCCAAGCCACCGCAGAGGAAGGCGGCGAGGTCGTTTATATGTCCGATCCGCTGGACCGCCCGGAAGAGCTTGAGGGCTCCACCTACAAGATCAAATGGCCCGACAGCGAGCATGCGCTGTATATCACCATCAACGATGTGGTGATCGGTGGGCATCGTCGNCCGTTCGAGGTCTTTATCAACTCCAAGAACATGGAGCATTTTGCCTGGACGGTCGCGCTTACCCGCATGATCTCTGCCGTGTTNCGTCGCGGTGGCGATGTGTCCTTTGTCGTCGAAGANCTGAAGGCCGTCTTTGATCCGCGCGGCGGCGCCTGGATGCGCGGCAAATACATCCCGTCGATGCTGGCCGCCATCGGGGGCGTGATCGAACAACANCTGATCGCCACCGGCTTTATCGCNGGCGAAGGGCAGGGGCTGAAATCCGACCCGCAAGCCAAGGTCGTCGGCCTGGANGCCCCCCNCGGCAAAGCCTGCAGCAGCTGCGGCCAATACGANCTGCGCATGGTCGAAGGCTGCATGACCTGCGGCAGCTGCGGCCATAGTAAGTGTGGCTGATTGGAGTTGGGGTGAGTTATGTGTCCTTGCGGGCATAGTTATGCCAAAACCCGCGATTTTGTTTGCCACGAAACGGGATTAGTTTTGCCGTAGGTGCCTAACGCACTGAATCGAAATGGTTTTGGCCAAATGNAATTTTGGCCGAAACAGACCTAAAAAGCGTGAATTGGCGGGGCAAGAGGCAGTGGGCAACAAGTAGATGTGAAAACCAAGAACAGTTTGCAATTCGACCGGTTTAGATTGCAACTGTGACCACTATAAACTCGCCACCGCCTTTTGGATGCTTCGGCGGGTTTATTTTTGATTGAAACTTCAGTCGAAAGCTCCGTCGGCCGAGGGGCTTCTTTTTAGACCCTGCGGGGGCGACACAGGGCGTCTGCGAGGAAATCCGGCCGATAAGAATCCCGATTGATTGCATGCGCTGCTCAATCGGGGGGACTGTTTGTTTATCCCCTGGATTACCCAGTGGGTTCTCTGGCGCTTGGCCCGATGGGCATCATACCGGATCTGGGGTAAGGCAGGCGCGCGAAACGTGGATATGGCTATCCATCCCGATCCAAAGTGGACGCGACGAGAGGGCGACAACGCCGACTTTTAAGGTCCTCGCGTTCCGAGATCTTAGCGGCGCACTTTCCCAAACTGGCTCCGCGAACTTTCTAAAGAAGTGATGTGGGTCATAATCAGAACCCCACGGATCGATCCCCATCATTATGCTGATATACAGTGCGCGACCCCGGCGATGGAGCGCCGTTAAATACCAAGTTAATAATTTGCCATTTGATTAAGAGGCTTGCATGATGAGCTTTTGATCGGGGGTTATTGCCGGGTTCAAGCGGCACTCTCTCATTATGCAATAAAGGAATAAATGGAATGACCGTGGGCGAAACCTTCGGCCGCACCATCCAACCGTTTCTGGTAGACGGCAAACCCACCGGCCTGCGGAAGGCCACCATCCACGGTTGGACTGGCTTGCTATTCGTTTCCGGCGCCTCTGCTTTCGGGGATCTGACTGCGCGAGATGAGGTCGACCGCACTGGGGTCTATATCCTCTCGGGGCCGGATCCAGACAAAGCAGGCGGCATCCGAGTATACATTGGATCAGGCAATTCCGTTGCCGAACGGATCAAACAAAGCGCCCTGAAGCGGGATTTCTGGGAGACCGCGATCACCATTACAACCAGCGATGATGATATGTCGAAGGGGCATGCTGAATACCTCGAGGCGCGCCTCATCCAGATCACCGCTCAAGCGGGCCGCGTATCACTGGATAACGGGACCCAGCCCGACACACTGCGCCGAAGGTTGCCAGAGGCCGATGTAGCAAATATGGAGCAGTTTCTGGCCAATCTGCGGATCATTCTGCCGGTGATCGGCCTCGAGATGCTTAAACAGCAGCCGAAGGCAGTGACGCAGACTGAGCAGCCGGTGGAGGAACGCACTACGGGAGAAGTGCAGTTTGAGATTCGGCACAAGAGCGGTGTGCAGGCTACAGCGGTAGAAGAAGACGGCGAGTTCATTGTTCTTGAAGGCTCCGAGGCTTTAAGCGGCACTGGATATGTCCAGCAAAGCTATAGCGGGCTAAAAGAAAAGCTGATCACAGAGGGTGTGCTTGTGCCCCAGGATGGTCCAGTTGGCACCAATAAGATGCGGTTTGCCGCGCCTTGGTCTTTCAACAGTCCCTCAGCAGCTGCTGCAGTGGTGTTGGATCGGAATAGTAATGGGCGAATTGAATGGAAAGTCAGGGGTGCGAACCAGACTTACCATGATTGGCAGCAAGCACAGGCGTCGAAGCAGGAAGCGATAGAATGAACCAGCCTATTCGGCAGCATCGAGGAAGAACGAGGTTCAACGTCCACCACCTGGCCCTCTTCCGCGACTTTTCGGAGGAGGGCAGGTGACCCGCTAAGGAGCCGGCCGCAATAGCGGAGAGGATTGGTCTCACTGGTCTCAGCCAGGCCGTTTTGGCTCAGCCCCTCGACCGCAAGCGCCTTAGGGAACTCGTTGCGGATCGATCTAATGTTAGCGATCACGATATTCTTTGGGCGATTTTGATTTGGGGCGGAATTAACTTTGCCAATAGGCCCCGACTTGCCAAATCTGACTTCACGCCGCTCGTGGAAGAGATTAGCAAACTGCGCGGAGGTGCTGCAGAACGATCAAATCGCGCTTTAGCCTACGATGGGATGTCACGAACTATCGCTTCAAACGAGATCTCAGGGATTGCGCCGGCGTTCTTTACGAAGCTGATCTTTTTCGCGGCGCCTAAGCTGAACGGATACATCATGGATCAATGGACGGCACGCTCCGTGAACCTGGTTTGCCAAAAACCCTTCATCCGGATAACCAAGAACGGTTGGGTCGAGCCACGAAATACGCCTGAAATCTACGAGAAATTCTGTCATACTGTTGAGCAGCTTACTTTGGATTGCGATTTCGGAAGTGCAGAAGAGACCGAATTGCGCTTATTCGGAACCGGTGGCAGAGCGAAGAAAGCCTGCACATGGCGGAAACATGTGCGTAAACTGCCAGTGGCTCGCCCCGGTTCGAAAAAGGACAGCGATACTTCAGAGCATGTTAGTTAAGATAGGATCCCTGCCGGGAAAGCCCTACTGACCTCCCCCTATGGATAACCAGGGCCTCAGAGCGCCACCAACTCTATTGATACGCTTTCTCCATCAGCTTGTGCTCTCGTAGGTGCCAATCGCTCATGGTTGACATCACAAATCGCTTCAACGTCTTATGCGACAATTGAAGAGAAACTGATTTACAGAGAAGAGATTATGAGGATGCACAGGTCTGCGCTTTTTGGGGGCAGGTTTTTCCGGCGGTTCCCCATCCGTTTCTATTATATCTCGATCTGAACATGGATGGAGTAGCAGAATGGACCGAGGTCGGCGCTGAACAAGGCTTAGATCACCTCGCCATGTTGTCGCCGGTGGAAACACATTACCAATCGCTTTTGCGCGGGTTCAGCTCGGTCACGACCAGACTGAGAAATTACAGTTTCTATGCCTTCTGGATTGCGCACTACAAACGAAATGTCCGGAACGATTCCCGGCAGGTTTTCGAGGATCAGACTCGGCGTGTCGAAGCTTTGTATGCGCTTGCCTCCGCCCAGCGACCAGCTGAAACAGGAGTGGCTGGATCGACCTTCGCAGTCGAGAAACTCCAAGCAGACGGCGAAGTAATCGATTTCCGTGTCGAGACGGACTATTCGACCCCTCAGGTAGAACGATACCTCGCACCCCGCGGTGGAGCATTTCCCGGGATCTATTATGGGCAGATGGCGGAGATGGGTCTCGTCGGTCGCGGCAAGCATCATGGCCTCCCAGTTCCAAACGAAGCCTGCAATGCGCTCGCAGAAGCCTATGAGGCGGCACTCGGCGGCTTTACCGGTGATTTCCTGCGACTCGCGGAAAAAGGGCAGGTGACCCGTGCCGAGCTTGCGCCGATGGTTGCGATGGCGCCGTCCTCTTTGGACCAGGAAAGTAAAGAGGCAGCGATACTGCGAGATCTTCTGCTGGGCGAAGATGGGGCTGATTTATCAATTAACCGCCGCGCCACTCTTCATGCTATTCTCGAAATCGCTGCAAAGGTAAGAGGAGAGGTTGAGGGTGGTGCAGCCGGTGAGAAGGTCACCGAAGAAATGCTCAAGTGGCGATTCCTGGAGACCGCCCCCGAGGGGGCTTCAGCCACCATCCATCGCTCTTGGCAACACTACCAAGTAGGAGACATGGTTCGTCTTATATACGAGAATTTGCTCAATCACTCTATTCTGGCACTTGAGGACGCGGACGAGGGCCTAACAGCGCCCGAGCTTATCGCAGAGCTGGTGAAAGAGGTTCCTGAAATTTCCTTTGAGGCTTGGCTCACGTCACTCGCTGATTGCCAAGGGAGTTTAAGAGAACTGCAGGCGCGCGGAATGGTGCGCGCATGTGCTTCTCTCAGCGACATTCTGGCACCGTTGGCTGTAAGCGTTGCCTGGACAGCACCTTCC
>NZ_NHBI01000072.1:0-33996 GCF_002167505.1 Sulfitobacter sp. TMED3
CACTGCCATGTGCTGCCATGGTGAGTCAACACTTGGTTTCGGCACCTCGAGACAGAGCGGTGGGATTTGAGACCCGGATCAGGTATGGGATCGACCTGTGAGGGAGCGGTAAGCATATGAAAAAAAGAAAAACCTTGGTGGATGTCGCCGCCGCTGCCGGAGTCAGCAAAATGACGGCCTCACGCGCGCTTCGGGGCGACAAGGACGTGTCAGATGCCAATGTCGAGAAGGTGAAACGTGCCGCACGCGAGATCGGCTACTACGGGAATCACCTCGCCGCGTCGCTGTCCAGCAAGCGCACCGATCTGATCGGGGTAGTCGTCCCCAGCCTGTCCAACATCGTCTTTCCGCAGGTCATGTCCGGGGTGACTGACGCCCTGAAGGGGTCCACGCTGCAACCGGTGTTCGGCGTGACCGACTACGATCCCGAGGCAGAATACGACATCATCCGCAACATGCTGTCATGGCGTCCTGCTGGGCTGATCGTCGCCGGGCTGGACCAGCCGGACGATACGCGGAGCTTGCTGGCCGACGCCGGTATTCCCATCGTCCAGATAATGGATTGCGATGGCGACCCGGTGGATGCCTGTGTCGGGTTCTCGCAGACCGGGGCCGGGCGTGACATGGCGACCGCACTTCTTGCGACGGGCCGATGGCGTTTCGGATATGTCGGACGCAACCTCGACAAGGATCTCAGGGCCGCCAAGCGAAAGAAAGGCTTCCAAGACGCGTTGCGCGACCAGGGCCTCGATTTCATCGACACAATCGACGGGTCCCACCTGGAGAGCGATGAGGCCACGCTATCGGCCATCGCCTGCGGGCGCTTTATGACGGCCGACCTGTTGGCCCGTCAACCGGACCTCGATTGCATCCATTTCTCCAACGACGACCTCGCCTTTGGCGGGTTGTGCCATTGTATCGCCGCGAACATCGACGTTCCGGGCACGGTCGCTCTTTCAGGGTTCAACGGGCTGGGCCTCCTTGATGGGTTCCCCGGAAAGATCGCCACGTCCCGCACCGCCCGCCGCGAGATCGGCGAGACGGCCGCCAGGGTCATTCTGGAGACAATCGAGGGCACTAAAACTGAGAGTGACAAAATCCACATTCTCACCCCAACCATCTCGCTCGGAGATTTGGCCGTGACTGCGGAATGAACGGATTTGTCAGCAACAAATCTCGGCCCATTGGCTTGCATACTCCGCCCACCGATCGGTTTCCGGCTTCTGGGAGACCAATGAAGATCCAGCCGCGTTCTGAGAGATCACCGAGCCGCTGACCAGCAGCGCTGCGCCCTGGCTCGTGCCGGTTGCGCTGACCATCGGGGCTACGTAGCAGCCTGTCGCGGCCGAAAGCATCTGCAGATAGACGCTGTTCTTTGCAAACGGCCCTTCAACGATGATCGAGCCGCGATGTCCGACAAGTTCGAGGCAACGTCTGGTCACCAATGCAAGATAGAAGGCGACCGCAACCCCGCGTTCAGCGTTTCCAATCCGGGGTTCCGGGCCGACCCAGCGGGAGGTGCAGCCACGATTGGGGCCGGTTTCAGGCACCACTGCTGGGGTCAGCATCCGGACGCTGATGAGGGCGCGGAGAAGACTCGTAACCGCCGTGTGCGGAGAAGGCAGGCAGAATGAGCATGCTGTTTCCGCAAATTGCGTTACACTCGGATGAAACGCCCATGTCGTGGGCATCGCGTCAGGCGGCCTTCCATACAGGAGGTCGCGTGGTGCCATTCCTAAATGACTTTGGTGTCCCCGTCGCCGATCTGGCGCGCGGCCAGCGTGAGGCTGCTGAACGTTTGTGTGAGGTCGCCGGTCACGAACTTGCTCCCGTTGCCCAGAACATGATCATGAAGGTCGGAAACCGCCGGTTACAACTTCGGGGGCATGAGTTCTCTGCAGAGTTTACGACAGGTGTAGTCACGCGTTTCTGCCCGCTGTGCCTGGAGGATGATGCCGAGGATGCCGAAGATGCGGATACGGCCATGCGCCACCGCGTCCTTTGGCGGCTCGCACCCTTCCGGACATGTCCGGTCCATAATCTTCCATTGCAGGATTTCCGGCATGGAAAATGGAGCGACATGTTTCACGAACTGCAGGCCATGCCAGAGGCGATCGCTGAGGCACGGGCGACTGTAGAAGACTGGTCCCAGCGTAAGCCATCACCAATGCAAATTTACGTCGAGCAGCGGCTCATGGGCGCGTCTGTCGCGCCATGGCTTGACCGGCAAGGTATTGACCAAGTCTGCCGCGCTGCCGAAATGCTCGGTGGACTTCAACTCTTTGGCCCTAACCAAAAGGCGGCAAATATGACGCAGGATATGTGGGACGCTGCAGCGCGTTCCGCATGGCCTTTGCTGGAAAACGGCCCGGAGAATGTACGGGATTTTCTGCAGCACACGCTTGCCAGCCGTCTGCGCCAGAATGGCCATCCCAGCCCGCGCAACGCATTCGGTATGCTCCATGGGTGGCTGGCAGCCAGTCGAATTTCGAAAGACCCCGGGCCAATTCGAGAAATTCTTCGAGAGGTCATTATCGAAAGTGTTCCTCTTATTCCTGGCCAAATGCTCATGGGCGCGCCGGTTACCGAACCTCGTCTTGCTAGCGTTTCCTCCATTGCGAAAGCCGAAGGGATGCACTCGAAAACGCTTACGAATGTGCTGCGCGGTGCAGGCCTGATCGGCACGTATGCCGAACTCAAAGCGGCGGGAAACGTGGTTGCCGATTACACGAAAGCCAAAACCCTGATCGATCTTGTGAAACACGCCGTCCCAGTCACGCAGGTCCCAGATATGCTCACCACCTCGCGACCTGTGGTTGCCGAATTGATCGCGATGAAGCAGTTGGCCAGAATAAAGGAGCATGGTCAGCTAAAGAGCAAACTCGGAAAGGCAATCGATGGTAGGTCGATTCATCGTGTCCGCACTTTTGTTGAGAAGGTCGGTGAACCTGTGAGCAAGGCCCCCGAGCAATATGTGCCTCTGGCTAAGGCCGCTGAAAGATGTCGGATCACAATGCGTGTCATCCTCGAACTGCTGCTCCACCACCATCTGAAGAACGTTTGTCGTCTCCGAGGGCATCATGGATTCGAAGCCGTCTTGGTATCTCTGGCTGAAATCAAGGCCGCGGGTCTGTGTGGTGTTGCTTCGAGTCAGCGTTCAAAACCCTCACCGAACCCGCTTCACTTGCGTCTCGCGATAACGGTCACGCAAATCCAGCGCGCTTTGCCTGTGTCATCAGTTCGGTGACCCTCTCGGCATTGTTTGCCGCGACTTGTCCGTCTGCGTTCAAGCGGTTGTTCTCGAAACCGATCCGGGTCTTGCCGCCGTGGCGCATGGCCTCGATCAGGCAGGCGGTTTCTTGAGGCCCGAAGGCGCAGGCGGCCCAGTCTGCGTCCGGCAAGGCCGATTTTAGCCTTTGTGCCAGTGCTGCGACTTCCGCGGGTGTGCTGGTTTGGCCGCTGGTATAGCGCCCCAGGACGATCAGGGTCTTCAGCCCGTCGCGGGGGACATCGCCTTGTGCGACAAGCCGGGCAAGATGGGTAATATCCGCGGCGTCATAGAGAATGTGTTGAACGTCGATCATCGCTTCGGCGCACATGGCAAAGAACCGTCGGGTGACGGCATTCTCTTGATTGGCCGTGATTTCGCGCAGCGCGACCGACACGGCGCGAGGTTTCAGGGTTTCGACCAGATGGCGTTGTTGAGCGGGGGTAAAGCTGCCCGCGGCCTCGCTGGTGATCTGAACATATAGATCAGGGACGCGCTGGCCGAGCTCGCTCAGAAGCTCGGCATAAAGCCCGAGGTCCAGAACATGCCGTTGCTCGGTATCGCGCACGTGGGCATGCAGGCCATCGGCACCCGCAGCATGGCAGGCCAGCGCGCAGGCGACCGTCTCTTCTATGGTGACGGGGAGGGCGGGGTGATCCGCCTTGGTCAGCCGCGCCCCATTCGGCGCGACCATAAATCTGGGCAATGCGGTCATGCGGCAAGCGCCTTGTCGATGGCCGTTGATAGCTTGCCCACCAGCTCATCAATCTGCGCGTCCTCGATGATAAACGGCGGCGCGAGCAGCACGTGGTCGCCATATTGGCCATCGATTGTGCCAGACATCGGATAGCAGATCAGACCGGCGGCAAAGGCCTCTTTCTTGATCCGCGCGGCAAGGCCACGGGACGGATCGAATGGTGCTTTGGTGCTGCGGTCGGCAACCAGTTCGATCCCGCGGAACAACCCGCGCCCGCGAATATCGCCGATGTTGTCATGATCGCCGAACTGCGCCTTTAGTGCTGCGTCAAGCTTGTCGCCTTGGGTGGTGACATGGGGCAGCAGATCGCGGTCAAGGATTTCGCTGAGCACGGCATTGGCCGCCGTGGCCGCCAAGGCGTGGCCCATATAGGTGTGGCCGTGCTGGAAGAAACCGGTGCCCGCTGCAATCGCATCATAGATGGCGGCAGAAGTCAGCAGCGCGCCGATCGGTTGATAGCCCGCCCCAAGTCCTTTGGCGATGGTGATCATGTCCGGGGCGACGCCGTCCTCGGTGCAGGCGAACAGTTTGCCGGTACGGCCCATGCCACACATCACCTCGTCCAGGATCAGCAGCACGCCATATTGGTCGCAAATCTCGCGGATGCGCTTGAGATACCCCGGCACGGCAGGAACCGCGCCAGAGGTCGCACCCACGACAGGCTCCGCGAGGAAGGCCATCACCGTATCAGGGCCAAGCCGCAGGATTTCGGTTTCCAGCTCGTTCGCCACGCGCAGGCCGTAGGCCTCTTGCGTTTCGCCGTCCTGCCGGTCGCGGTACTCATAGCAGGGGCTGATATGGGTGGTGTCGGCAAGCAGGGGCGCGAACTGGGTACGACGCCACGCATTCCCCCCTGCTGCCAAAGCGCCCAATGTATTCCCGTGATAGCTTTGGCGGCGGGCAATGACGCGGTGGCGCTTGGACTGCCCTATTTCCAGAAAATACTGCCGCGCGAGCTTGATCGACGCCTCGACCGCTTCGGAGCCGCCAGAGACGAGATATACCCGATCAATACCCGCCGGCGCGTTCTCGACCAGGCGATCGGCCAAACGCTCTGCCGGATCGGACGTGAAGAATCCGGTGTGCGCGAAGGCAAGCTGGTCAATCTGGGCGTGCAGGGCGGCACGGACAGCCTGATTTGAATGGCCCAGACAGGAAACAGCAGCGCCGCCCGAACCATCAAGATATCTACGTCCATCCGCATCGATCAGATAGCAGCCGTCCCCCTTGGTGGCGACCGGCAGCGCGCCTTTGGTGGATCTGCCGAAGATATGACTTTTCATGACTGTAGTCCTTGCTTGAAGACGCGCTTTGGGTGACGTGACATCAGCACTTGTCTGCGCGGTGATGCGTTTGTATTATTTTATTGCTATAGATTAAGCAAATGTATTTTTGCTGTGCATCGGGTGTGACAGCGGTGTGAAGGCTGGCACGCATAAACAAAAGGTAAGGCTTTGATGACCAACGATGAAACGCTGAAAGACCGCTTGTCACAGGTAAGTGCGCAAGGAACGCCCGCGCTTCGATCCTTTGCGCGGTGGCTTCTGGATAACCTTTCGCTCGTGGCCTTTAGCTCGATTCGCGGGCTGGCCAAGCAGGCAGGGGTCAATCCGAATACCGTGACCCGTATGGCGAAGGAGCTTGGCTATACCAGCTTTGACGCCTTCCGCACGGATGTGCAGGCAACGATCCAGATACCTGCGCCAAACTACGGCGCGCGTGCCCAGACATTAAGGCACGAACATCGCGACAGCGCGTTTGCCGCGCTCATGGAAGCGCATGGTAAAAACACGGCGACGCTTTTCTCGGCAGATATTCTGGACACGCTTGATGCGTGCATCGACCCGTTGCTCGGGGCGCGCAAAGTCTATGTGGTCGGCGTGCGCAGCTGCTATGCGATCGCGCATTATTTCTCGTATGTGGGCGGCATGGCGTTTTCGAATTTCGTAGACGTGCCGACCCTGCCGGGGGGCATTGTCGATGTTCTGTCTCAGGCCACGTCCGAGGATATTATCGTCGGGATCACCTATGAACATTATGCGGCAGAGGTGGTTCAGGCCTGCCAGATCGCCCAGTCCCGCGGCGCGCGGGTTCTGGCGCTGACGGACAGTCATGCCTCCCCAATCGCGGTTGGCGCTTGGAAAGTGGTACCGCTGCCCATGGCCGGGCCCCATTTCCTGCCGTCGCTCAATTCGGCGTTTCTAGCGGTGGAGATGCTGCTGGTCGGAATGGCCGCGCGTTCAGATGACGCGGCAGAGCGGGTATCGAGCTTCGAGGACCGTATCCGGCAGTATGGCGGCTACAACGTGTAAGGTGTCTTGCGCGGATGAAAATCATCCGGCAGACCCAATGCCACGGCAGAGCCACCGGTGATCAACCCCGTGGACCGCAGGTCGCTTTCGTCCAGCGCGTCGATGACCGCATAGGATAGGCGTTGTGCCAGTCCGCGGCATGAGTGACGGTTATACCGATAACGGGCGTGTTGTGGGCGCGGGGCTGGATGTTAAGCGCCCCATTCTGCATGTGACCCAAGATGCGCGATGAGAAAGTCGATCAGGATGCGCGTCTTGGGGGTAAGCACGTTTGAGCGCGGGTACATCAACCACAAGACCGAACTGTCGTTCAGCTTCCATTCCGGCACGACACGGATCAACCGGCCCGAGCGCAGCTCGTCCGAGACGCTCCAGAGAGAATTGATCGACAGACCGGCCCCGGCAAGCGTGGCCTCACGCTGAGCGTCACCATCGTCAACGATAGTCCGGCAGATCATCTGGGCTGGGTCAAGCGGTGCGGTTTCGCCCTCTGGGCCGATCAATTCGCGCGGCTCAAGGTCGATCCATGCCAGAAACCGATGCCCTCGAAGCTCTGCCGGCGACTGCGGTACGCCATGTTCCTCAAGATATGCAGGAGAGGCGCAAAGGACGCGGGTATCATCCGCCAGCTTGCGCCCCTTGAGGCTGCTGTCGGTCAGGGGGGCCGCGCGTAACGCAAGGTCAAAACTGCCCTCGATCGCGTCAAACCGTGCGTCAGACAGGCGAAGTTCGAGCGTAAGGTCGGGGAACGCCGCGTGAAACTGCGGCAGAAGCGGCATGATGTGGCGCTGCGCGAAACTGCTTGGCGCGGCAAATCGGATGGTGCCCTTGGGGCTGGTTTCATGGCTGCCAAGAACGGCCTTCGCGGCCTCTGCCTGCGCCAGAATCTCCCGCGCGTAAGGAAGGAAGTCGGACCCTTCGAGCGACAGCGACACTTTGCGGGTGGTGCGTCGCAGCAGCTCTACGCCAAGCTCCTGTTCCAGTTTGGCAAGGCGGGCGCTGGCGACCGCAGGCGCAAGACCCAGATTCCGTCCGGCAGCAGAGATGTTCAGCCGGTCGGCGGCCATCACAAAAAGGCGCAGGTTGTCAGTATCCACCGCTATTATCTCCGCTATCCGAATAATCAAATCGGAAAAATGCCGGTTTTCTACCGTTTCACAAGACCTATTTTTCAGCGACACAATGAAGGAACAAAGAAATGAAAGCTATTGGCTATAGCGCGGCGGGCCCTGCGGACACGCTTGATATGATTGAAATCGACCGGCCCGAGGTGGGGCCGCGTGATCTGTTGGTCGCGGTGAAAGGTATCTCGGTCAATCCGGTCGACGTAAAGCTGCGCGCAGCCGCCCAACCCGAGGGCGCCGCGCGCGTTCTGGGCTTTGACGCGGCAGGTGTCGTGGCCGAGGTGGGCGCGTCGGTCACCGGTTATAAGATCGGCGATGAGGTCTTCTATGCGGGCGATGTCACGCGCGCGGGCACCAATGCGGAATTCCATGCCGTCGATGAACGGATCGTCGGGCGCAAGCCGGCCAGCCTCGACTTTACCGAAGCGGCGGGGCTGCCGCTGACCTCGATCACCGCGTGGGAGATGCTGTTCGACGCATTCCGCCTGACCGAAGGGGGCGGCGCGGGGCAAAGCTTGCTGGTGATCGGTGGCGCTGGCGGCGTCGGCTCTATCCTCATCCAGTTGGCCAAAGCGCTGACCGGGCTTACCGTCATTGCGACGGCCTCTCGGCCCGAGACCGAGGATTGGGTGCGCAAGATGGGGGCAGATCACGTGGTGGACCATCGCGGTGACCTGGCCGCGCAGCTGGCAGAGCTGGGCCAGACCCCAAGCTATGTCGCCGCGTTGACGGCCACGGATCAGCATTGGCCCGCAATCATCGACTTGATCGCGCCACGCGGCCAGATCGCGCTGATCGACGACCCCGAGGCGCTGGATATCAAGGCGGCCAAGCCCAAGGCGTTGAGCATCCATTGGGAATTCATGTTCACCCGTTCGATGTTCGCGACCGACGATATGGATGCCCAGCAAGACCTGCTGAACCGCGTCGCAGCGATGATCGACGCAGGCACATTGCAGTCGACAGTCACCGAACGCGGCGAGGCGCTGACCGTCGAGGCGCTGCGCGCGGCGCATCTGCGGCAGGAAAGCGGTCGCGTGATTGGCAAACAGGTGCTTGGCGGACTTTAAGTAATAGAGATCACGCGGGGGCGTGGTGCCATGTTCGCGCCACGCCCCCGCGTCCCTTGCGCCTTTGAAGGGGCGCGTGGATTGCCCATAGTTTCGCGCAAGCGCAACCGATTGCTCATCAGGGCTTGACCTGCGCCCAATGAATCAATAATTCCCGATATATGGATAAGAATCACGCTCTCGACGCTTTTGCGGCGCTCAGTCAAGTCACCCGCCTTGATGTCTTCCGTCTTCTCATCACAGCCGGAGAAGGGGGAATGTCGGCAGGCGATATCGGCGACACCTTGGGGGTGCGACAGAACACGATGTCGACCAACCTCGCGATCTTGGCACGTTCGGGCCTTATCCGCAGCAAGCGCGAAGGGCGAAGCATTCGTTACTTTGCCGATATGGAGGGGCTGCGCGGTTTGCTCGCCTTTCTGATGGAGGATTGCTGCGGCGGGCGCCCGGAACTCTGCCAGCCCATCATAAACGAGCTCGCCTGCCCCTGTTAGNCGCGCATGGGGGAGGTGCCGCATTGGTCCTGNAACATTCCTGTGCTGACATCGGGCAACNACATATTCACGGCCAAGGGGCTGCAATTTTTGAAGGTTCGACATGACTGATACGACACTTCCCGCGGCGGCGGGNCTGGGCACGTTTGAAAAATGGCTGTCCGTCTGGGTGGCGCTGGCGATTGGCGCGGGGCTGCTGCTTGGCAATCTGTTTCCGACTGCGTTTGGTATGCTTGCCGGGCTTGAGGTGGCGTCNGTGAACCTGCCCGTTGCGGTGCTGATCTGGGCGATGGTGTTCCCGATGATGGTCGGNGTGGANTTCGGAGCCTTGCGTCAGGTGGGGGACAAGCCGAAAGGGTTGGTTGTCACGGTGGTGGTGAACTGGCTGNTCAANCCCTTCACCATGGCCGCCCTTGGCGTNTTGTTNTTNAACTANTTTTTCGCAGGCCTGATCCCGCCGGATGACGCGCAGGCCTATCTTGCGGGCGTTATCCTGCTGGGGGCCGCGCCCTGTACCGCGATGGTGTTCGTCTGGTCGAACCTGACGCGGGGGGATGCGACCTATACGCTGGTGCAGGTGAGCGTGAACGACGTCATCATGGTGTTCGCCTTCGCGCCCATCGTTGCCTTCTTGCTGGGGGCCACGGATATCGTCGTGCCTTGGGATACGCTGCTGCTGTCCGTGGGCCTTTACGTGATGCTGCCGCTTTTTGTGGGGTATCTGACGCGCCAGCGGCTGATTGCGCAAGGCGGCGAAGCGGCGGTGGATCGGTTCAAGGCGGGTGTGCAGCCGTTTTCGATCATCGGTCTGCTTGTGACGGTGGTCTTGCTTTTCGCGTTCCAGGGCGAGGTGATCCTGGACCGGCCGCTGGTGATTGCCCTGATCGCTGTGCCGCTTCTGATCCAGTCCTACGGGATATTCTTTCTGGCCTATGGGGTCGCGAGGGCCTGGGGTATTCCGTTCAACGTCGCGGCNCCCTGCGCCTTGATCGGCACNTCCAACTTTTTCGAGCTGGCCGTNGCGGTTGCGATCAGCCTNTTCGGGCTCGGATCCGGTGCNGCATTGGCGACGGTGGTCGGTGTCTTGGTCGAAGTGCCTGTCATGCTGTCGCTTGTCGCTTTTGCAAACAGAACCCGCCACTGGTTCCCTGCCTCGGAGGGGTCAGCATGAGTGTTGTCATTCACCACAACCCCGANTGCGGCACCTCCCGCAATGTGCTGGCNATNATNAAAGCATCGGGCGTGGAGCCNGTNGTGATCCCNTANCTTGATACCGGCTGGACGCGNGGACAGCTTTTGGGGCTTTTCGCGGCGGCGGGTCTGACACCGCGCAGCGCTTTGCGGGTAAAGCGATCTCCGGCAGAGGCATTGGGGCTGCTGGATCCCGACGTGGGNGACGAAGCCCTTCTGGCCGCCATGCTGGAACACCCCATTCTGGTCAATCGCCCCATTGTCTGCACNCCCAAAGGCGTCCGGCTGTGCCGCCCAAGCGAGGCCGTGNTGGACTTGCTNGANCACCTNCCACAGGGGCCGCTGACCAAGGAAGACGGCTCTTTACTGATTGACGCGGAAGGAAACCGAGTTGCCTGATACCCCGAACCTTGATGACACCCATTTCAAAGCGATTGATGCGGCGCGTCTGCTTGAGCCCGCAGCAGACGCGGACCGCCCGCGTATCCTGCTGCTTTACGGATCACTGCGGGACCGGTCGTTCAGCCGGCTCATGACAGAGGAAGCCGCGCGCATTCTGACACGGCTGGGGGCCGAGACGCGTACCTATTCGCCGTCTGGCCTGCCGCTGCCGGATGATGCCGACGCCAGTCACCCCAAAGTGCAGGAGCTGCGCGATCTGGTCACGTGGTCCGATGGGATGGTCTGGTGTTCACCCGAACGCCACGGGGCCATGACCGGCATCATGAAAACCCAGATCGACTGGATTCCGCTGTCCTTGGGCGGTGTGCGNCCGACGCAGGGCAAAACGCTGGCCGTNATGCAGGTCAGCGGGGGGTCACAAAGCTTTAACGCCGTNAACCAGCTGCGCATTCTTGGGCGTTGGATGCGGTTGCTCACGATCCCGAACCAGTCCTCCACCCCCAAAGCCTTTCTNGAGTTTGACGACGCGGATCGGATGAAGCCATCGCCGTTCTATGATCGGGTCGTTGATGTCATGGAAGAGCTGGTGAAGTTCACGATGCTGACCAAAGACAGGAAAGACTACCTGCTGGATCGCTATAGCGAGCGNAAGGAAAGCGCCGCCGAGCTGTCAAAACGCGTGAACCAGAAGTCGATCTGACCGATTTGCCGACCGCAGGGGCAGGAATATCCGTATGTTGAACGGGACGCGGTTGGAATGATTTGCGCGACAGCTGCGCTGGATGGTCTGTTAAAGCTTCATCCAGCGCAGTTGTCTGCCTAAGGTGACCGCGCGGACGCTGTAATTAACGATCGTGATATCGCCAGAGACAGGGGCATTTTGTGACACAACTATCTGATACACCAACCCGTTACGGTGCCGTAAGCTGGCTGCTTCACTGGGGCATGGCCGCATTGTTTGCGGCGCAGTTTATCTCGGCCGCGGCGCATTGGGCGCTTCCGCGNGAGAACACCCTGCGCGAGCTNCTTTGGGGCTACCATACGACGCTGGGGGTGACGCTGTTTGCGCTAATCTTGGTGCGNGGTCTGTGGGGNCTGGCGAACATCCAACGGCGGCCTGCGCATGCCGGTTTGATGGGGCAGNCGGCTGTNGCGGGTCATGTGGTTCTATATGCCTTGATGGTGATCGTCCCGGGCGTACGGCTCTTGGCCGCAGCGGGCGGCACCCGTGGGCTAAGCTATTTCGGGGTGCAGATATTCCCGCCCCAAACCGCCGAGGTCGCCTGGATGCAAGCGCCCGCGGAATGGCATGGAGAGCTGGGCTGGATCCTTGCCCTTGTGGTGCTTGGGCATATCTTCATGGCAGTCGTTTGGCATCGCCTGATTCAGCGGGATGATGTCCTGTCCACGATGGCGGGGCGGTAAGANGCTGAAAATAGGGANCTTGGGTCTTNCCCGAGNCCAACGGCCGCGTCTTCGGTTTTACTATGGGGCCTTCAGGGGGTAAGACAGGCCAACGGCCTGGCTGCTTTTCACCACTTTCAACAAAGGCTTTCCCATGGCCACCAAAACCAACCTGCACCCCCGCAACCTCCACAACGAGGGGTATGATTTCGCGCGCCTGATTGCGGCCCTCCCCGAGCTAGGGCCGTTTACNNNCCCCAATCCNGCNGGTCAGACCACCATCGATTTNCGNGANGTGGCGGCTGTGCGTATGCTCAATCGGGCGCTGCTCAAGGCGGANTACGGCATTGATTTCTGGGACATCCCGCCGAACTACCTTTGCCCGCCCATTCCGGGGCGCGTNGATTATATCCACCATCTGGCCGATCTGCTNGCNCGCAGCAACAACAACGAGATNCCGCGCGGNCCGCAGATCAAGGCGTTGGACATNGGCACCGGCGCAAGCCTGGTCTACCCGCTGACGGGACAAAGCGCCTATGGCTGGCAGTTTACCGGTGTCGATATCGACCCTGTNGCCATCANGTCTGCGCAACAGATTGCAAAGGCCAACGCGCTGGACGTGGACCTGCGGCTGCAAGAGAACCGCGAGGATATTTTNGACGGGGTGATCCATCCTGACGACCGTTTTCACGTCACCCTGTGCAACCCNCCCTTTCANGCCTCNNTGGAAAGGGCGANGAAGGGCACGCAACGGAANTGGGCGAACCTTGGCAAAGGGCGTTCAGGCAAGCTCAATTTCGGCGGGCAAAACGCCGAGCTCTGGTGCCCCGGCGGCGAGATCANGTTCATCGCCANCATGGTCGACCAAAGCCGCGCGATTGCGGGGCAATGTCTGTGGTTTACGTCGCTTGTGTCGAAAAAGGACAACGTGCAGACGCTTTATAAAATCCTGAAAAAGGCCAAGGTCGCCAACTGCGATGTGGTCGAGATGGCGCAGGGACAAAAAACCAGCCGGTTCATCGCCTGGACATTCATCAAGAAAGATCAGCGTGCGTCCTTTATGAAGGGATCCGCGCGCTAGAATAGCCACGCGCGTCTCTGATACCCCGCGACATTAACCGCCCGTATCGCCCTTCGTCTCGATCTTGAGCGTGGTGCCGCAGTGTTTGCAGTGAACGGCGTCTGTCTCGTGGCGGTTCAGGCCACATTCGGGGCAGGTGTGCTTGATCTTGGAGGGTTGGAAAATCGTCCGCGCCAATTGCACGAACAGCGCGACCCCGACCACCATGATGAACACCGACAGCAGCTTGCCACCCGTTGTCGTCATCGTGATGTCGCCAAAACCCGTTGTCGTCAGCGTCGCCACTGTAAAGTACAGTGCATCGACATAGCCCGCGACGCCCGCGTCCTCTTCAAAGGTCAGCACAAACACCAGCGATGTGATGACAAAGATGAACACCAGCAGGTTGACCGCCGCAAGGATCGCGTCCTCGTGTTTGCGGAAAAACGCGCTTTCGCGTCGTAGATCGTGCAGCAGGTGATAGGCATGGATCAGCCGCAAACCGCGCAAGACCCGTAGGAACGCAAAGCTTTCAGCCATAAGCGGTGCCAGCACCAGCGATATCACCACCACCAGATCTGCAAGGGTGTAGATGCGCGTCAGCTCTTTGCGCAGGTTCGTAGAGATCCAAAGACGCGCGGCAAGGTCGAACATGATGAACAGGCCAAAGAACGCATTGACCGCCGTAATCACCGGCGTGGACGGCAGCGCGGCGGTGGCGATGAAATAGATGATCGTCAGGGAATCAAACAGGATCAACCCGTAGCGTAACCGCCGCGAGCGCGTGGTCTGCCCATCGTATAAAGCTTTAATCCTACTGCGTAGACTGTTCATTGATTGGATATACCGCTTCCCTCAGGGTCGTCATCGTCAACAACCGCTGAGTGGCAAGATGGCGCAAGGCGCGCCAATATCAATGGTTTGCGTAGGCCGGCGGGATTACTCCGGCGTGGGCTCGTCGGTCCGGGCCAAGCGGCGCACAAAGCTGACGCCCGTTTGACGGCGCAGCATGCGACGGGATTTATGCTTTAGGCCGACTTCTTCCAGCACCTTGGGGTTGCGGTAGTGCACCGTGAAGATATCGCGATCTTCGGGCAGGGGCTCCCCCCGTATCTTGCCGCCCAGGATGTAATGTTGCTCTTCCGCCAGCGGGTTCCATGTCAGGCCCGCACGGCGGATGGCGACAGGAAGGCTCATCTGATCCAGATAAGGGCGTCGTTTTTCCAGCGTGTCAATCTCGTCAATCCGTCGGGCCGTCTCGTACCAGACATCGGCAAACCGGCCCTGTGGTCCTTCGGCTTCGGGAAAAAGGACGAAACCGGATGAGAAATAGGGCACTTTGGGGCGGCGCGACTGGCGCATCAGGTACACGCGCTCTTCCGGGATCTCCATATCGAAGGCCCCGTAGATCAGATCCCAGATGTCTTTCTGCGCCCAATACATACTTGCCGCGACAGAGCAGGAAACATGGCCGGATTTCACGATATTGTCGATTGTATTGGGGCGGATAAACAAGACGTCGGAATCCACGAAGGCGGAAAACTCGCTCTCGCGGGGCTGCATCGCGGCGATGATCTTGTTGCCATGGGGATAGGGCTCGCGCCACATGCCTTCCGTTTTCATCGGGCGTAGCTCCGCCCCCATTTTCTCGTGTGCGATGAACACCGAGGGGTGGACATCGTTCATGCGATGTTCGGGCACATAGCCGATGCAGGCCACGTCTTCGGAAAACTGCTCGCGTACAGAGGCAAGCAGGCTACAGGCCATGATGTCGTAAGAGGGCGGTTCCACGATATAGGTGAGCGTAAGTCTTGGTTTCGCCATTAGTCTGCTTCCCTATCTACGGTGCCCGTCCCGCCCGGGCGGTCGGCTCCGGCGGGGCTGTCGCGCAAGGCTCGCTTGCACGCCCCAACTGTTTTTCAGGAATGTCTGGTTCTGTCTAGGTTTACGTGACCGGTGACCCGCCTGCGCCTTAGCGCAGCCGTTGTTCCGTGTTGGCGTCAAACAGCATCGTCCGCTCTGGCGGGATTTTTACGCCAACCTGCGCCCCTTCGCGAGACCGGTCGTCGCCGCGTTCCTCGACGATGATCTTGGCACCGGTGTCGGACAGCAGGTGAACATAGGACACGCCGCCGAGGGCCTCGGTCATTTCAACGGTGAAGCCTTTGCCTTGGGGGTCAATTTCGATGTGTTCCGGCCGGATGCCAAGGGTGATGTCCCGGCCGTCTTCGGGTGGGGTCACGGGCAGGGCATAGCTGCCGTCCAACCCGTCCAGCACGACCTTGCCGCCGCTGGTGGTGCCATCCAGAAAGTTCATCGCGGGCGAACCGATGAAGCCGGCCACAAAGCGGTTGTCAGGATCGCGGTACAGGTCAAGCGGTGCGCCAACCTGTTCGATCCGGCCCTTGCGCAGCACCACGATCTTATCGGCAAGGGTCATCGCCTCTACCTGATCGTGGGTGACATAGACCATTGTCGCCCCGATTTCCTTATGCAGGCGGGCGATCTCGACGCGCATTTCGACACGCAGCTCGGCGTCGAGGTTGGAGAGCGGTTCGTCGAACAGAAAGACTTCGGGGCCGCGTACGATGGCGCGCCCGATGGATACGCGTTGCCGCTGGCCCCCCGACAGGGCGGCGGGCTTGCGGTCAAGATACTCTTCCAGCTTCAGGATCCGCGTCGCCTCGGCCACCTTCTGGGCGATCTCGGCTTTGGGATAGCCGTTCATTTTCAGGCCGAACCCCATGTTGTCGCGCACGGTCATATGCGGATAGAGCGCGTAGGTCTGGAACACCATGGCAACCCCGCGCTCTGCCGGGTCCATGCGGGTCACATCCCGGTCGCCGATGCTCATGCTGCCTTCGGTGGTTTCCTCCAGCCCGGCAATCATGCGCAGCAAGGTCGACTTGCCGCAGCCTGACGGGCCGACAAAAACGCAAAACTCGCCATTTTCGATTTCAAGGTCGATCCCGTGTATCACCTGAACACCGCCATAGCGTTTCACGACATCTTTCATGACGACACCGGCCATATACGACTTCCTTTTATGAGGGGACAGAGGGGGACTGCCAGGACTGCGCCTCGGCCCCGATGCGGGTGGCACACTCAAGCAGGGCAGGGCGGAACGCATTCAGACCGTCCAGCGTATGACGGTGTGTTGCGGTTGCAATGGATACGGCACCCACGACGCGGCCCGCGTCGGTCAGAATGGGGGCGGCGATGCTGATGATGCCGGCCTCGTGTTCCTCGCGGTCAAAGGCGATGCCCTCGGCGCGGATCTGTTCCAGCTCGCGCACAAGGGTTTCGGTGCTGGTATGGGTCGCATCGGTATATTTCAAAAACGCCTGCTGCTGTAGCGCCTGCGCCTGTGCCTCGGGTTCAAGATGCGCGAGAATCGCCTTGCCGACTCCTGTGCAATAGGCAGGGGCGACCTGACCGGTGCGCGCCAGCGTGGCAAAGCGGCTGCTGGCCTGACGCTTGTCGACGAACACGACCTGACCGTTGTCGATCTGCGCAAGGTGGATCGCCTCGCGCAGGCGTTCGCCGAGGGCGCTGATATAGGGGGCGGCAATCGGTGCAAGCGAGGCTTGCGACCATGCGGAATGGGCAAGGCTGACCAGACGGATGCCCGGCGCATAGGTCTGCTGATCCTTGTCATAGCTTAGCATACGTTGACTGGTGAGCGTCTGAAGTAGCCGGTACAGCGTCGGTTTTGGAAACTCCGATGTCTCCAGCAATTCGCGCATGCGGACAGGGCGGCCCATTGCTGTCACCTGATCCAGCACGCTCAGCGCCTTTGCAACAGTNCCGTCNCTGTTCACCACATTCATATCGTTCTCCGTCCCTCAGGGCGCTGCATCCTGTGGGGTCTTTTGACTGACCCATCTCCCATGCGGCGCACCAAACTGTTGACAAGGCTAGCGAGCTTGATCTTATATATCAATATACAAAACTAAGTTTCAAATAATGAGACAGTTTTGGATTGCGGAAGCATCAGGGAGGATACCATGCATTCCATTCTCAAGAGGTCACTCGCGGCTGTTGTCGCTGCGGGATTTTCAACATCGTTTGCTGTCGCGGACGAAAGTCAGCTTTCAGGGGAGCTCAAGATCACCTCTGACATGTCGAACCCCGCGCCGCGCGCGGTGATGGAGAGNTTGGCAGCCGGTTTCGGAGAGCTGCATCCGGACGTCGATATCGAACTGACGATCGTCGACCGCGAAGCNTGGAAGACGCAGATCCGGAACGCCTTGGGGGCGAACCCGCCCGATGTGGTCAACTGGTATGCCGCGAACCGCATGGGCCCTTATGTCTCTGCCGGGTTGTTCGAAGACATCTCTGATATGTACGCCAACGGCGATCTGCCCGGGCTTGAGTCTGTCAAAGGCGCGCTGACCATCGACGGCAAGCAATATGGTGTGCCCTATACCTACTATCAGTGGGGCATGTACTACCGCGANGATATCTTCAANGAACTGGGGCTGACCGAGCCTGAAACCTTTGANCAAGAGCTTGCGAACTGCGAAAAGATCGTTGCCTCGGGCCGTGCGTGCTATGCCATCGGGACCAAGTTCCTGTGGACCGCTGGCGGCTGGTTCGACTATCTGAACATGCGCACCAACGGCTTCGACTTCCACATGGAACTTGCCCGTGGCGAGGTGCCCTGGACCGATCCGCGCGTCCGCGAAACCTTTGCCAACTGGCGCAAGATCATNGACATGGGNGGCTATGTCGCCGATCACCAATCCTATTCCTGGCAGGAAGCGTTGAACTTCATGATCGAAGGCGANGCGGTGGCCTATCTGATGGGGAACTTCGCCGTTGCCGCGATGCGCGAAGGCGGTCTGGACGACAGCCAGATCGACTTCTACCAGTTCCCGAAGATCGCGGATGTGCCACAGGGCGAGGATGCCCCGACCGACACGTTCCACATCCCGTCAGGNGCCAAGAACAAGGAAAACGCCCGCGCGTTCCTTCAGTATGTGACATCGGCTGATGTGCAGACCAAGATCAACGCAGGCGACGCCTTGGGGCAGCTGCCCATCAACTCTGAATCCTCGGTCGATAAGGACGAGTTCCTCGAGCAGGGTTTCGAGATGCTGAACACCAGCGCCAAGGGCGGTGTGGCCCAGTTCTTTGACCGCGANTTCAGCGCCGAGATGGCCAGCGTCGGCATGGAGGGGTTNCAGGAATTCATGGTGGTNCCCGACAACCTNGACGACATNCTNGANCGTCTCGANGAAACGCGTCAGCGCATCTACGAATAACGCTAAAGCGTCGCGTCCTCCCGCATNGGGGGGNCGCANCCCNCCGCTTCAATCCATTCGCAAGCCCGCCGACGGCCGGTTTTCGCATGTGTTGATTTACCGGAGACCACGGCATGGCAGCAACAACACCGCCCCCCGCGCGCAGTTGGTACAAACGCAACGAGATCGCGCTGACGCCGTGGCTTTTCCTGCTGCCGGCGA
The DNA here is from genome assembly GCF_002167505.1 of Sulfitobacter sp. TMED3. Classification (NCBI taxonomy): domain Bacteria; kingdom Pseudomonadati; phylum Pseudomonadota; class Alphaproteobacteria; order Rhodobacterales; family Roseobacteraceae; genus Sulfitobacter; species Sulfitobacter sp. TMED3. Next base: position 18,551 of record NZ_NHBI01000072.1, read on the forward strand.
TGCTGTTCTTTGCGGTCTATGTGATCATTCCCATCGGCCAAAGCGTNGCGATCAGTTTCTANCAGTGGGACGGACTGGGGGAGAAGACCTTTGTCGGCACCGCGAACTATGAAAGGTTGCTGGGGATCGGCGACCAGAANATGGACCGCAAGTTCGAGATNTCGTTCTGGAACAACCTCAAATGGCTGGTGCTGTATTTGCTGGCCGTGCCCGCGGGGCTGTTCATCGCCTTGTTCCTGAACCAGACCGTGCNNGGTATCCGTATCTACAAGTCGTTGTTCTTCTTTCCTTTTGTCATTTCTCAGGTGGTCGTCGGNCTGGTGTTCTCGTGGTTCTACCTGCCACGCGAAGGGCTGCTGAACGCGATGCTGGCGATTTTCGGGGCAGGGCCGGTGAATATCCTGGGCGACCCGTCTACGGCAACCTACGGGATCATCGCGGCGGGGCTGTGGCCGCAGACGGCCTATTGCATGATCCTTTATCTAACGGGTCTGAATGCGGTGGACCCCGAACAGATCGAGGCCGCGCGACTGGACGGGGCCAAGGGGCGCAAGATGCTGTGGTACATTATCCTGCCCCAGCTCAAGCCCGCGACGTTCATCGCCTTTGTCGTCACCATCATCGGCGCGCTGCGGTCGTTTGACCTGATCAGCGTCATGACCAACGGCGGCCCCTTCGGATCGACCCGCGTGCTGTCGTTCTACATGTTCGAAGAAGCNCTGTCGGAGTTCGGCTTCCGCATGGGCTACGGCTCTGCCATCGCGGTGATCCTGTTCCTCATCATGCTCGGGTTCATCGCCTATTTCCTCTATGCCATGTGGCGCGAAGAGCGGGAGGCTCGCTGATGTTCCCTACACCGATCGCCAAACAATCGCGCAGCCGCCAGCTGACCTATCAGACGTTGCTGCCCGTCGCGCTGATCCTGTGGCTCTTGCCGCTGATCGCGGTGGCGCTGTTCTCTATCAAGCCGGGGTCGGATTTTGCCGCCGGGAACTACTGGGGATGGCCGTCCAGCTTCGAGGGGCTAACGAACTATGGCAAGGTCTTTTTTGAAAGCAATATGCCGCGTTACCTGATGAACTCGGTCTTTATCACGCTGCCCACGGTGCTGGGGGCGATTGCGCTGTCCAGCATGGCGGGGTTCGCCTTGGGGATCTANAAGTTCAAGGGCAACCTGCTGATCTTCTTCATGTTTATCGCGGGGAACTTTGTCCCNTTCCAGATCCTGATGGTGCCCGTGCGCGACCTGACCATATCGCTGGGGATGTATGACAGCATTCAGGGGNTGGTCCTGTTTCACGTGGCGTTCCAGACGGGCTTTTGCACGCTCTTCATGCGCAACTTCATCCGCGCATTGCCCTTCCCCTTGATCGAGGCCGCCCGCGTCGAGGGCGTGGCCGAATGGCGCATCTTCTTCTTTGTCGTGCTGCCGCTGATGAAGCCCGCGCTGGCTGCGCTGGCGGTATTGGTCTTTACCTTCATCTGGAACGATTATTTCTGGGCCGTCGTGCTGACCCAAGGGCCAAGCGCGCAACCTGTCACCGCGGGCATCACCGAATTCAACTCGCAGTTCCGCGCAGCCTATCACCTGATGAGCGCGGGATCGATTGTCGCCGCCTTTCCGCCGGTCGCGATGTTCTTTCTGATGCAAAAGCACTTCATCGCCGGTCTCACACTTGGCGCAGTAAAGTAGAGAGTTATGACACAGACCTACCGCCTTGATGACGGGCACCAGACGCTTGTTCTGGCCTCTGNGCACGACCGCNTGCCGCAGGTGGTCTATTGGGGCAGCCCGCTGCCCGACGGCGAAAATCTNGAAGAGATCTGCGCCGCCCNTGCCATCGACGTGACCGGCGGCATGCTGGACGAGACCCCTGATCTGTCGCTGTGCCCCGAAGCCGGGCGTAGCTTTCCGGGGCAGGCGGGGATCGCGGTTGCGCGCGCCGATGGCACGCCGCTGCGCCCGGTGTTTCACCTGCGCAACGTGGTGCAGGATGCAGGGCTGCGGTTTGTCTGCGCGGCACCGGACGAGGGGCTNACGCTGACCTTTGACTTTGCGGTTGATGCAGCAACCGGCGTGATCACCTGCCAGACGACACTGGAGGCCGCGCAGCCCGTGCGCCTGCACTGGCTTGCCGCGCCGGTCATGCCCGCGCCGCAGNTNAGCNCAGAGATGATCGANNTCTCGGGCCGGTGGTGCGGTGAATTCCAGTTGAACCGCACCCCGTGGCACGCAGGTATTCACGCGCGCGACAACCGCACAGGCCGCACGGGCCACGAACACTTCCCCGGACTGCTGATCCCGACCACNGGGACCACAAACACCCAAGGGACATGCTACGGGTTCCATTATGGCTGGTCGGGCGGTCATACGATGATCGCCGAAGAGCTTCCGGACGGGCGGCGGCAGGTGCAATGGGGCCATGCGGCTGGCACCCATGANGCCCCCGCGACACAGTTCCAGACGGCNCCGCTTTACCTGACCTANTCNGACACCGGCNTGAACGGCTGTGCCGTCAGCTTTCAGCGNCATCTGCGCGACCGCATCGTGACATGGCCCAAGCCCGACACCCCGCGCCCCGTNCATTACAACTGTTGGGAAGCNGTGTATTTCGANCANGACTGGTCTGTCCTGACCGATATCGCCGACCGTGCTGCCGCTTTGGGGGCAGAGCGTTTCGTGCTGGATGACGGCTGGTTCGGACAGCGCGACGACGACACNAGCAGTCTGGGCGACTGGATCATTGATCCGCGNAAATACCCCAAGGGGCTGNCCCCGCTGATCNACCATGTTCAGGGCTTGGGGATGCATTTTGGCCTCTGGTTCGAGCCCGAGATGATCTCGCGCGATAGTGACCTCTACCGCGCCCACCCCGATTGGATTCTGGGCCCGCAGGACCAGATAGAGGGACGTCAGCAGTTGGTGCTGAACATGGCGCTGCCGCAGGTCCAAGAGCTGCTNTACGACCGTATCGCCACGGTGCTGCGCGACAATGCCATCGACTATATCAAATGGGANCATAANCGCGTGTTGCCCGCANCCGACGCGGCGCAGACACGGGGCGTCTATGCGCTGCTGGACCGGTTACGCGCCGATTTCCCGCTGGTCGAGATTGAAAGCTGCGCGTCGGGTGGGGGACGGATCGATTTCGGGATCATGGCGCGGACCCAGCGGGTCTGGCTGTCNGATAGNAACGANGCGCTGGAACGGNTNCGCATCCAGCATGACGCCGCCTTGTTCCTGCCCGCTGCNGTGACCGGCAGCCATGTCGGNCCACGCCACTGCCACACCTCTGGCCGCACGCTGGACATCAGCTTTCGCGCNTGGGTCGCCGCGCAGCGCCACATGGGGTTCGAGATGGACCCGCGCGAGCTCGACGCNCGCGAAACCGATGTGCTGAAACAGGTCACGCAGTGGTGGAAGGACAATCGCGGATGGATGCGCACCGCGGATATCCTGCGGCTCGACAGCGCTGATCCGNCGGTGATCGCAGAGCAGCAACAGGCCACCGATGGNNNGCGTTTCGTGGTGTTCGCGGGCAAGGCCGCGACTTCGGCCCAGATCTCACCGCGCCCGCTGCTGCTGACCGCACTTGACCCGCAGGCGCGCTACCGGATCACGCTGGCAAACCGCGACGAGGCGGTCGCGCTGTCACGGGGCGATGCCGCGCTCAAGACCCGCGATCTGGTGCTGTCGGGCCAGTACCTCATGAACCATGGCGTGACCCTGCCATGGTCGTTCCCTGAACGCATGTGGGTCATTGAAGGAACACGGCTATGACAAAAGAGAAACGCAACCGCGCTTGGTACGGCAAGAATGATCGGGACGGGTTCATTCACCGCAGCTGGATGAAAAATCAGGGCTTTCCCGATCACGCCTTTGATGGCCGCCCCATTATCGGTATCTGCAATACATGGTCCGAACTGACCCCGTGCAATTCCGGTCTGCGCGATCTGGCCGAAGGGGTGAAGCGCGGCGTGTGGGAGGCAGGGGGCTTTCCGGTCGAATTTCCGGTGATGAGCCTTGGCGAGACCCAGATGAAGCCGACCGCCATGCTGTTTCGCAACCTGCTGGCNATGGACGTCGAAGAAAGCATNCGCGCCTATGGTATCGANGGNGTGGTTCTGCTGGGCGGCTGTGACAAGACCACGCCGGGTCAGCTGATGGGCGCGGCAAGCGTCGATCTGCCGACGATCGTTGTCAGCTCCGGCCCGATGCTGAACGGCAAGTGGAAGGGCAAGGACATCGGCTCTGGCACGGATGTGTGGAAGTTCTCGGAAGATGTGCGCGCGGGCGAGATGACCTTGCAGGATTTCATGGCCGCTGAATCCGGCATGAGCCGGTCCAAGGGCGTGTGTATGACGATGGGCACGGCCTCTACGATGGCAAGCGTGGTAGAGGCGATGGGGATGTCGCTGCCCACCAACGCCGCGCTGCCTGCCGTTGATGCGCGCCGCATGGCGCTGGCGCATCTGACCGGCAAGCGCATCGTCGAGATGGTCGAGGANGATATCAAGCTGTCNCAGGTCGTTACCCGNGCCTCTATCGAGAANGCCATTCTGGCCAATGCCGCTGTCGGCGGGTCGACCAATGCCGTGATCCATCTGCTGGCCATCGCGGGCCGCGTCGGCATCGACCTGACGCTCGATGATTTCGAGCTTGGGNCGGANATCCCGCTGCTGGTCAACTGCATGCCCTCGGGTAAATATCTGATGGAGGATTTCTGCTATGCGGGCGGGATGCCCGTGGTGCTGTCCCATCTGCGCGACAAGCTGCGGCCCGCGCAGACCGTCATGGGCGGGGATATCCTTGCCTANGCCGAAGGGGCTGAATGCTACAACGAGGATGTGATCCGCCCGCTGGATAATCCGCTGCGCCCTGCGGCCGGGTTAAAGGTGCTGCGCGGCAATATCGCGCCCAACGGGGCGATCGTGAAACCCTCGGCGGCGACGGACNCATTGCTGGAACACGAGGGCGAGGCATATGTCTTCGAGAATATCGAGGATATGAAAGCCAATATCGACCGCGAGGATCTGCCGGTGACCGCGGATACGGTTCTTGTGCTCAAGGGCTGCGGCCCAAAGGGNTACCCCGGTATGCCCGAAGTCGGCAATATGCCGATCCCCGCGCGTCTGGTCAAAGAAGGTGTGCGCGACATGGTCCGCGTGTCCGACGCGCGTATGTCCGGCACCGCCTATGGCACNGTGATCCTGCACGTCAGCCCTGAATCCAACGCAGGCGGCAATCTGGGGCTGGTACAGACCGGCGACCGTATCCGGCTGTCGGTGGCGCAGGGCACATTGGACGTGCTTGTCTCTGACGAGGTGCTGGCAGAGCGCCGCGCGGTGTGGGTACCCGAACCGCCCCGATACGACCGCGGCTATGCCAAGCTCTATACCGAGACGGTATTGCAGGCAGATAAAGGCGCGGACCTTGATTTTCTGGTGGGTAAAGACACCCGCCCCGTCACACGGGAGAGCCACTGATGACCCTGAACGCAACATTCCCCGATCTGCGCGNCCGGTCGGTGTTCATCACCGGCGGCGGCGCGGGGATCGGTGCCTTTCTGACCGACGGNTTTCTGGCGCAGGGGGCCAAGGTCAGCTTTGTCCAGCGCAGCGACGCCACCGCGTTTTGCAANGAGATGGAAGAAAAACACGGCCAGCGCCCCTTTGCGCAGGTCTGCGATATCTCGGATATCGCGGCACTTCGGTCCAGTCTGGCCGCAGCCGCCGATGAGCATGGACCGGTCACGGTTCTGGTGAACAACGCCGCCAATGATGCCCGCCACACCGCCGAAGAGGTCACCGAAGACTTCTGGGACCAGTCGCAGGCGATCAACCTCAAGTCCTATTTCTTCGCCTGTCAGGCCGTGGTNGCAGGGATGCGCGCCGCGGGCGGCGGGGCCGTGGTGAACATGAGCTCGATCTCGTATATGATGGGNAATGCGGGCTATCCTGCCTATACNACCGCCAACGCCGGCATCAACGGGATGACCCGTTCGCTGGCGCGGGAATTCGGGCCGGACAAGATCCGCTTTAACGCGCTGGCACCGGGGTGGGTGTTGACGGAAAAGCAGATCGAACAATGGGTCACGCCCGAAGCACTGGCGGCGCATATTGACCGGCAATGCCTTAAGGATACGTTGAAGCCGCAAGACATCGTGGATGCGGTGCTGTTTTTATCCTCTGCCTCCAGCCGCATGATGACGGGGCAGTTGATGGCCGTCGATGGCGGCGTTGTGGTCACCGGATAGGAAGGGATACCGTGCAACACTACGCTGAATGGATCGCTGTCGATTGGGGCACGTCAAACCTGCGGGTCTGGATGATGGGGGCCGATGGCAAGCCTTTTGCCTCTGACAGGTCTGACAAGGGGATGGCGGGGCTGACGCAGGACGGGTTCGAACCNGCCTTGNTTTCNTTGATAGNCCCCTACCTAGATCCGGACCATGTGACCCCNGTGATCTGCGCGGGNATGGTGGGCGCCCGCGAAGGCTGGCGCGAGGCCGCCTACGTCGCCACGCCCTGCGCGCCCCCGGATGCGCGGGCGGCAGTTGCGGTACAATCCCATGACCCGCGGATCGCGGTCCACATCTTGCCCGGCGTGAAACAGATGGCTGCTCCTGACGTGATGCGCGGCGAGGAAACCCAGATCGCAGGGGTGCTGCACAGTCAGCCGGCGTTTGACGGCATCCTCTGTCTGCCCGGCACCCACACCAAATGGGTCCATATCAGTGCGGGCGAGATCGTGAGCTTCCAGACCTGCATGACCGGCGAGATCTTCGCGCTGCTGGCCANCCANTCGGTCCTGCGCCATTCGGTCACCACGGCAGAGTGGGACGAGGACAGCTTTATCGACGGNGTCANGCAGGCGATGGACAGCCCGCAAAGCTTCGCCTCCAGACTGTTCGGTTTGCGTGCAGNGGGGCTGTTGCAGGGCACANCNGCAGGNNCGGCGCGGGCGNGNCTNTCAGGGCTGCTTGTGGGGNTAGAGCTGGCCGGCACGCGCCCCTATTGGCTGGGCCGCCATGTCGCCATTCTGGGCGCAGACAGCGTCGCNGCGCATTACCGGTGCGCATTGNCCGCACAGAGTGTGCAGGCCGANACACTGGATAACACGGGNCTGACGCTGGCGGGCCTGACCTCTGCCTATCGTTCANTGAAAGGGGCCCTTGTATGAGCCGCAATATCATCGCNATTCTGCGTGGCATCCAGCCGCATGAGGCCGCCGACATCTGCGCNGCCTTGATCGACGCAGGCATCACCCGNNTCGAGGTGCCGCTGAANTCGCCAGAACCGCTGAAATCCATCGAAACGATGGCCCAAACCTATGGGGCNGACGCGTTGATCGGCGCGGGCACGGTGTTGGACGTTGAAAACGTCGCNGCGGTGGCGGCTGTGGGGGGGCGGATGATTGTCTCTCCGAATGCGGANCCNTCTGTTATCACGGCAAGCAAGGCGGCGGGCATGATGTCCTATCCCGGTGTGATGACGCCCACGGAATGTTTTGCCGCGCTTAAGGCGGGGGCCGATGGGCTCAAGCTGTTTCCGTCGTTCCTGCTGGGGGTCGAAGGGCTCAAGGCGATCAGGGCGGTGCTTCCGGCGCAGACCGAAACCTATGCGGTTGGCGGCGTCGGNCCGTCGAATTTNGCGGAATGGCTTGCGGCAGGGGNGACGGGCTTTGGCCTTGGGTCCAGCCTGTATAAACCGGGGCAAAGCGCGGCTGATGTNGCNCAAAGCGCGCGCGCGGCGGTAAGCGCTTATGACAAGGCGGCTCTCTCTTGANCGCCACACTCTTTGATGCGCGGACGTGCGCGTTGGGCGAAGGGCCGCTGTGGCATCCCGAACGTGGCCAGNTGTTCTGGTTCGACATCCTCGGCAAAACCNTGATGTCGCGGCAGGGCGACAAAACGCTGTCGTGGNANTTTGACGAATGCGTCTCTGCNGCCGGGTGGATCGATAGGGATACCCTGCTTGTCGCGTCCGAAACCGCGCTGTGGCGGTTCGACCTNAACGGAGNGGAGCGTTCCCTCGTCGTGCCNCTTGAGGCGGATCAGCCCCTGACCCGATCCAACGACGGGCGCGCCGANCCGTGGGGCGGTTTCTGGATCGGGACAATGGGCTTCAACGCAGAGCGGGGGGCGGGGGCGATCTACCGCTACTATAAAGGCGCGCTGCGACAGCTTTTCGCGGAGATTACCATTTCGAACGCGATCTGCTTTTCGCCCGATCGACGATTTGCCTATTTCACTGACACGCCCACGCGCCAGATCATGCGCGTGCCCCTTGATGCCGCAGACGGCTGGCCCTCGGCCCCGCCAGAGGTGTTTGTCGATCTCAAGAAAGACAAGCGTAACCCCGACGGCGCGGTTGTCGACAGCGACGGCTGCTTGTGGAACGCGCAATGGGGGGCCGGNCAGGTCGCCCGCTACAGCCCCGATGGCACCTTGTTGCAGACCGTTGATATNCCCGCAGCGCAGGCCACCTGTCCGGCCTTTGGCGGTCCGGATCTGCGGACGCTCTTTGTCACCTCAGCCGCGCAGGGCCGCGACGGGGCGGAGGATGGCCAGACCTTCCAGCTTGCATCGGANGTGCGAGGCCAGCGGGAACACCGGATAATTTTGTGAGGCGTGATGAAACGAACCCTAGGGACTTGCTATTACCCTGAACAATGGCCCGAAGAGATGTGGGAAGCCGACGCCCGCCGCATGGNNGANGCGGGCCTGACATNGGTGCGCATCGGCGAGTTTTCATGGAGCAAACTAGAACCGCAACCCGGCCAGTATGACTGGGCGTGGCTGGACCGCGCGATCGAGGTTCTAGGGGCTGCCGGTCTGCGGGTTGTGCTGGGCACCCCCACNGCNACCCCGCCCCGCTGGATGCTGAAACGCCACCCCGACATGCTTGCCGTGGATATTGAAGGGCGTCCGCGCAAGTTCGGGTCGCGCAGGCACTACTGTTTCAGCCACGAGGGTTATCAGCAGGAATGCGTCACGATTGCCACGTTGATGGCCAAACGCTATGGCGCGAACCCCCATGTGGCCGCGTGGCAGATCGACAATGAATACGGCTGCCACGACACGGTGATCTCGTATAGTGATGCGGCNGCCCATGCCTTTCGGGGCTGGCTGGCACAACGCTACGGTACCCCCGCCGCGCTGAATGCCGCGTGGGGGAATACNTTCTGGTCGATGGACTACGACAGTTTCGACGACATCGACCCGCCCAACCTGACCGTGACCGAAGCCAACCCTGCGCATCGTCTGGCGTTCCGGCGGTTCAGCTCGGATCAGGTNGTGGCATTCAACCGGCNTCAGCTTGACGTGATCCGCCAGCACAGCGCCGCCCCCGTGAGCCATAANTACATGGGCCGGATCACNGACTTTGANCATTTCGCGGTGGGTGAAAATCTTGATATCGCCACATGGGACAGCTACCCGCTGGGCTTTCTCGAGGATCGGGTGGGCGCGGATGCGGCGCAGCAGCACCGCTATGCGCGGCAGGGCGACCCTGACTTTCAGGCGTTCCACCACGATCTTTACCGCGCCGTGGGCAAGGGNCGCTGGTGGGTGATGGAACAGCAGCCNGGGCCGGTNAACTGGGCCCCGCACAACCCTGTGCCACTGGCCGGTATGGTGCGTCTGTGGACATGGGAGGCCTTNGCNCANGGGGCCGAAGCGGTGTGCTATTTCCGCTGGCGACAGGNCCCTTTCGCCCAAGAGCAACTGCACGCNGGCTTGCTNCGNCCCGACAGTGCNGACGCCTTCGCGATGGCGGAGGNCCGGCAGGTCGGCGCAGAGATGGCCAAGGCTCCGGACGTGCANCCCGCGCAGGCACCGGTCGCNCTGCTGTTCGANTATGACGCGGATTTCGCATGGGCNACCCAGCCCCATGGNGCGGATCTAAGCTATTTCGGGTTGGTCNTTCACACCTACAAGGCGCTGCGGCGTCAGGGGNTGTCGGTNGATATCCTGCCCGCCACCTGCCGCGATTTTGACGGCTACGGGCTGGTGATGGCNCCGGGGGTGATGCACATGNCGGACGNTCTGAANCAGGCGCTGGCGCGCAGCNCGGCGACGGTCGTCTATGGCCCTCGCAGCGGCGCGCGCACGTCCGAGATGGCNATCCCNGTGCCGCTNCCCCCCGCAATCGACGGGTTGGACGTGACGGTCACGCAGGTCGAAAGCCTGCGGCATGACATCTCCGTACCGCTGGAGGGCGGTGGGAAAGTGATCCGCTACCGTGATGTGCTGGACGGCACGGCAAAGGTGATCTTGCAGACCACAGACGCAGAGCCGGTCGCCATGCGCGACGGGCAGCAGATCTATNTGGGGGGCTGGCTGGATGAGGACACGCTCGACCGATTTGTCAGCGGGCTGTGCGGCGAGGCAGGGATCGACGTGCTGCCGATGCCCGAAGGGGTACGTACCCGCACGACGGGGGGCGAACGGTTCTGGTTCAATTATTCAGATGCAGANGTTGCCTGNCACGGTGTCGAACTGCCCGCCGCGGGCGTTCTGCGTGTGCCGGTCTGACCANAGGGGCGCGGCCCAANAGACCGGATACCGCCNNGTCATTGGCGGTATCCGGCGCGTCATTTTACCACGAAGTGATGACGGTCCCGTGGTAGCTTTCGTCGATGAAGGCTTTGATCTCGTCCGAGTGATACGCCTCTAGCAGGGTCTTGACCCAAGGCGCGTCTTCCTTGCCCTCTTGCACAACGATCACGTTCACATAGGGGTTGTCGGCGCTTTCCATCGCGATGGAATCNTCNTTGGGGCTAAGNCCCGAGGCGATGGCGTANTTGGTGTTGATCAGCGCCGCNTCCAGATCGGCCAGCGAACGGGGCAGCTGCGCCGCGTCGAGTTCTTTGAACGACAGGTCTTTGGGGTTCTCGGTGATGTCCAGAACGGTGGGNACCAGACCCGCAGCNGGNTCGACCTTGATCATGCCAAGCTGTTGCAGCACCAGCAACGCGCGCCCGCCNTTGGTGGGGTCGTTCGGGATGCCAAAGGTCGCGCCTTCTTCNAGCGCGGCGATATCGGTGATCTTGTCCGAATAGATGCCCATCGGCGTGGTGATCGTGTTGCCCACAACCGCCAGCGCAAAGCCGCGGTCTTTCATCTGTGCNTCAAGGTAAGGCACGTGCTGGAAGGAGTTCGCCTCGATGTCGCCATCGGCCAGCGCCTGGTTCGGCACCACATAATCAGNGAATTCGACAACGTCGATCTCAAGGCCCATNGGTTCGGCCACACGGGCGACCTCTTCCATGATCTCGGCGTGCTCGCCGGGGGAAACGCCGACTTTGATCTGCTCGGCCATCAGCGATGTCGCCATAAGCGCGAGGGTAGAGGTCAGGGTCGCAATGCGTAGCATGTATATGCTCCTTTAACTGGGAAACGAAATTGGGAGGAGGAGACGGGCGCTATTGCCCGCCGCTTTTGGTGGCGCGTTTGTCGACAGCGGCTGCGATGCGTTCGCCGATCGATTGCACAAGCTGCACCAAGACGATGAGGATGATCACGACAACNGCCATAACNTCGGGCATAAACCGTTGATACCCATANCGAATGCCCAGATCGCCCANNCCTTCGCCGCCCACGGCNCCNACCATGGCGGAATAGCCGATCAGGCTNACNATGGCGAGNGTNAGGCCAAGNGTGATACCGGGCAGCGCTTCGGGCAGCAGCACCTTGCGGATGATCTGCAACGGGGTCGCGCCCATNGCGCGCGCCGCCTCGATCAGGCCGGANTCAACCTCGCGGATCGCGTTTTCCACCAGNCGCGCGATGAAGGGCACGGTGGCAATCGTCAATGGCACAATCGCGGCTGTCGTGCCGATCGACGTGCCNGCAACCATCCGCGTGAAGGGGATGATCGCGACCACCAGAATNATGAACGGTACCGACCGCGTGGCATTGACCACCAGCCCGAGCACCTTGTTGANCCACGGGGCCGACAGCAGCTCGCCGCGTTGCGAGGTCGCCAGAAACAGCCCCAAGGGCAGGCCAANCAGCGTCCCCAGCAGCGCCGAGATGGCGACCATNTAAAGCGTCTGGCCCGTGGCCTCGATCAATAGGTTGATAAGGTTAGCCGACATAGCCAAGCACCTCCGTCATAAGCCCGTGGCTTTCCAAAAATGAACGCGCCTCTGCGGCCTTGACCACAGGCAGCGANACCAGCAGNTTGCCGAAGGGGCGGGTGCCGATTTCCTCGACCGCNCCGGCAAGGATATTGACCGGAATGCCCATGCCCTGCGTCAGCCGGGCCAGCATCGGGTCGGTGGCGTGCTGGCCCGCAAAGGTCACGCGGATCACCTCTTCGCCGCCCTGCGNGGGGGCGTTTGGGACCAGACGATCCTTGACNAAAGCGGGCAGGGTGACGCCGGTCACCCCCGACAGGAAAGACCGCGTGGTCGCATGCCGAGGCGCGGTGAAGATATCGTAGGTCTCGCCATGTTCGACGATGCGGCCNCCGTCGATCACGGCGACGTGGCTCGCGATGTCACGGACCACGGCCATCTCGTGGGTGATCAGCAGGATGGTCAGCCCCAGNTCNCGGTTGATGTCCTTGAGCAGCGACAGCACCGTTTGCGTCGTTTCAGGGTCCAGCGCGGATGTCGCCTCGTCCGACAGCAGCACTTTGGGGCCGGTGGCCAGTGCCCGCGCGATGCCGACGCGCTGCTTTTGCCCGCCCGACAGCTCTGCCGGATAGCGTGTGGCGTGCGCGCTNAGNCCGACCCGTTCGATCAGGTCGGCCACGCGGGGTTTGATTTGCGATGACGGCACACCGGCGATTTCCAGNGGNAGGGCGATGTTGCCCGCCACNNTGCGCGAGGCNAGCAGGTTAAAGTGCTGAAAGATCATCCCCACATCGCGGCGGATCGCACGCAGCTTGGACCCTTTTGCAGCCCCCACATTCTGTCCGCCCACNAGAACCGNGCCCGNNGTNGGNCGNTCAATCCCGTTGACCATGCGCAGCAGCGTCGATTTGCCAGCCCCCGANCGTCCGATGATGCCGGTGATTGAACCCGGCTCCATCGCCAAAGAGACGCCTTCAAGCGCCGTGACAGTCGTGCCGCCGGATTTGGAATAGGCTTTGCCCACGTTCTCGAACGTGATCGAAGCGCCGTTGGGTTCTGTCATGATCGGTCCAGCCTGCGGTCGGTTGCGGTGGCGCCCGTAGACAGAAAGGCAGGGGGTATTGCAAGCGCAGTTTTCGCATACCCGCCCTGACTTTACCGATGTGCTGAACNCTAGGTTTTCACAGGTCCAGCACCAGATGCCCNCCCGCTGCCGCCGCNCGNGACTGGCAGGTGATCAACGTGGTTTCACGCTGNGCCTGTGACAGCACATAATCGCGGTGATCGGCGTCNCCNTCGACCAGCCCGCAAGCGCAAACCCCGCAGATCCCGTCGGCGCATTTCACATCCACGGGCACGCCTGCCTCTGTCAGCATATCAGACAGGTTACGGTCGGCGGGCACGTGGATGTCTTTGCCGGTCTTGGCCAGATGGACCGTAAAGCTGTGGTTCTCNCGCGGGGGGGCTTCGGGGACGGCGAAATATTCGATGTGACACTGATCCTCGGCAAAGCCCGCGCGGGCGGCGGCGGTCATCGCGGCCTCCATATAGGCGGGGGTGCCGCAGGCGTAGGCGTGACTGCCCGCAGGATGGCCTGACAGGATCGTGTCAAACTCTGCCCGACTGCCCTGATCGCTGACGTGCAGCACGGCATGGGCGGCCCAAGGGGCGGCAGCGATCTCTGCCGCAAAGGCCAGATCAGCGGCGGTGCGGGCAGAGTAATGCAGCGCGAAGTCGCGGCCCAAATGGTGCAGGCGGTGCGCCATGGCGATCATCGGGGTGATACCGATGCCACCGCCCATCAACACGCTGAAGGGGGCATCTTCGGTCAGGGGGAAATGGTTGATCGGGCGGGCGGCGAAAATCTTGCGCCCCCGCGTGAAGATACGGTGCATCAGGGCGCTGCCGCCGCGCCCCTGATCCTCGCGCTGGACGGCAATCACATAGCGCGACCGGTCTGTGGGATCGCCGCACATGGAATACTGGCGCAGGTATTCGGGCGCGATCACCACATCCAGATGCGCGCCTGCCTGCCACGCGGGCAAATCCGCTCCGTCAGGGTCGCGCAGTTCATAGCGCGTGATGCCGTTGCTCAGCACATCGGCGCGGGTGACGGTCAGCGGCAATACCGGACTATCCGCCAAGGGCTTGAGCGCAGGGACCAGCCCTTGCGTGTCTCCGCTTGCGACACGCGCGCGGTGCGTGTCGGCGGGGATCATCGCGCCATAGGCGCGGATGCCGGCCTCGCGGTCCATCGGGTCAGGGTAGGGGTAGGGATGCGGGGCAAGCGGCGCAGGGTAGACGGCCAGCGTCTGGTCCTGCGCGCGCAGCTTCAGGTCTTTTTGCAGACCGCGGGTGTTCACCGGCTTGTCCGTGGGGCGGTAGCCGCCGTCGTCCTGCACCTCCAGATCCCACCACCATTTCTTGACGGGGTTGATGTCGCCACGGTCCAGCAGATCGTCGAGCTTGGCCAGCGCTGGTGCGGTGGCGGGCAGCTTCATCGCGGTCCAGCGCCACACGCTGTCGGCCAAGATCCCCTCAAGGTTCCAGGGGCAGGTCTTCATGCAGCGCCCGCACATGGCACCGCCTTCGGTCGTGATCCGGTAGGTGGCGCATTTCTGGCTGTCGGATTTCCAGATTTCGTAGCCGTTGAACATCAGCTTCGGCCCCGCCGTGATCGCCCCCGAGGGACATTCCCGCGCGCATTTCTGGCAGCTTTCGCAGAATTTCTGCAGGCCGAAGTCGATCGGCTTGTCATGGGTCATCGGCAGGATGGTCGTCACCGCACCCGATTTCAGACGGGGGCCGAGATAGGGGTTCAGGATGACTTCGCCGATGCGGCTGACCTCGCCCAAGCCCGACAGCAGCAGCAGCGGGGGTTGCAGCACATCGCCATCCATCACCGTATGCGCCTTGGCCGGATACCCCAGATTGCGGATCAACTGCGCCAGCACGCCGCCCACAAGGCTGAACCGCAGATAGGCGCGCATGGATTGCGCCACGCTGATCCAGTCATCGCCCGAGGCCCCCTCCATCGTGTCGAAACCCTGATCGATCACGAGGCTGATCGCCTGATCATGGGGCGGGTCGATCGCGGTGCCGGTGGCGTCGTGGCTGTACCACGCCCAATCGGGGCATCGGCTGACGCCCACGGCATCGGCCCCCAGGAAATAGGCAACCGCCTTGACCATCTCTGCCGCCTGTTGCGGGGCGAGGGCGGTTTGCGTCTCGGCAGCTTGACCGTCTTGCAGCAGGCCAAAGGCCCCAAGCGCGCGCCGCTGCGCCATCGAGGTCGGCGTCTTGCGGATGTAGCGCCCGCCGGTGGCCCCGTCTTGCAGCTTTTTGCCCATGTCCCCGAACA
>NZ_NHBI01000001.1:0-15871 GCF_002167505.1 Sulfitobacter sp. TMED3
CATCAACACAGCCTTCTGCCCGAGACGACGAAACTGCGAGGCCATTCCGGTGTCGATGGCCGTAGTCCACGAGCGCGTCAAAGTTGTTCGCAAGGTAGGAATAGAGATCCTGGCACCGGGCTTTGACGCGCCTGGCCGCTTCTCGTAATTCTCGGGTTTCGGCGTGCAGACGATCGCAATCGATCTGAAGAACCTTGAGGATTGTCGCGGCGGTCATCACTTTGCCGTGCCAAAGGTACCAACGCAGTGTATCAGCAGGTCGCTCGAAGAGTAGCGGCAACCCTGAAAAGCCCTTCGATTGCAGAAGGCCCCGCACCGCATTTTCAATGTGCTTGACCCGCATCGAGATATGCCACCAGTCCAGTATGTGGGTGACGGGACCTCGAACGGCACGCCTCACCAAATTCGGCAGTGCAGGTTCGCCGTCTGAAATCACGGTCACTTTGCTCTGACCGTCCCAGCCCTGCGCGATCAGGTCATGTCGGAGTTGCTTTGCAGGAGAACCGGCGGCTTGCTGCACGAAACCAAACCGCCGGCTCATATTGGGGCTTTCAACCTTGCCGACTACAACATCGAGGTGCCGCTTCTGGTATTCAGGTCGACATCGTATGTGCGCACCATCTAGGAAAAGGGTTAGTGGTGATGGCGGCGCGATTGTATCCGCGTCTCCTTGGCTTACGTCTTCGTGGCCTAGCTCGTCGGCGATGCGACCCAAACGATTTCGAACGGTCGTGTTCAATTGAGCCGAACAGGGCATGAACATTTCGATCAATCGAGCGGCTTCCCGAAACGAGTGCCTGGCCCCCAATTCAGCCTGCAGGCGCCGAAGTTCGGCAGTCGCACGGTCAGAGAACAACCCGGCAAGTGGTGATTGTGGCCCAGATTTCGCGACCTCAGCCGGTTGGCACAAGCAGCGTCGAAGCCTTGGCCACTTCACCCGAATTCGCCCGAAAAGAGTGTCGAGAATACGCCCTCGATCATCATGGATCGCGCGTTGTTTGCCACAGTCATCGCATTTCCGGCGAGCATCAAATGCTTCACCGACCTGATCTTGCACAATCGCTTCCTGCAAGCGCCTCAACAAGGTCTTTGCGTCGTCTAGGAGAAGGCCTAAATTTTCGGAACCAAACTCATCCGGCGCACGGCGAAGTCGACCGATATTGCGCCTCTTGGTTTCTCCATCGTCAAACGTCGTCTCGATAAAAATGCTTACATCCATGGTGGGTTCCGCCTTGTTCCGAAACCTTACCCTACCACGTCGACCACCAGGTTTTGCCCACTCCCATTAAGGGCTACGCGACAGATAGCAAGATCACCACTTTGACCGACTGGCACAAAACCGCGCCTTAAGTCAGCCGGGAAACACTCCCGCAAATAGCCCCATCAGCGCCGTGACCAGCGCGGTCGCACAGAGAACGACCAACAGCGGCGGCGCCATCTCAGTCCGGCCCGCATCGTCCTCGCGCGCCTGATACATCGACACCACTATGCGCAGATAGACCGCCAGCGCCAGCACGCTGTTGAGGATGCCGATCACTGCCAGCCACAGATAGCCGGCCTCGATCGCGGCGCCGAACAGCAGCACCTTGCCGACAAAGCCGAAGAGCGGTGGAATCCCGGTGAGCGACAGCAGGAACACGACCATCGCCACGCCGATCACCGGGCGCGCGCGGCCGAAACCCTTGAAATCGTCCAGATCGCGGCCCGCGATCATGATGACGGCAAAGGCCCCGAGGTTCATCGCCACATAGGCCGCGCCGAACACGATCACCGAAGGCAGCGCCAGCGGGCTGGTGCCAAGCGCCACGATCCCCAGCATGAAATAGCCCGCCTGCGCCACCGAGGAATAGGCCAGCAGCCGCACGACATTGGTCTGCACCAGCGCCGCCAGATAGCCGAATGTCATCGTCACCGCCGCGATCAGCGCGACGACGAACGGCCAGCCGGTGGCTACCGGCAGATCGCGCAGCACCTGCGCAAAGGCGAAGATCGCGGCAACCTTGGTGATGACCGACAGGAACGCCGCGACCGAGACCGGCGCGCCGTCATAGGCGTCCGGTGCCCAGAACTGGAACGGCACCAGCGCCGCCTTGTAGCCCAGCCCGATCAGCACCGCGACCAGCCCCGCCAGCGCGATCAGCGGCTTGTCCTGAAGCGCACCAAGCTCGGAAAAAAGCGTCGATCCGGCACCACCGAACCAGAAGGTCAGCCCGTAGATCATCACCGATCCGGTGACGGCGCCGAACACCAGATATTTCATCGCCGCCTCGGTCGCCGCATCGTCGCGCGGCCAGGCCACCATTGCGAATGATCCCAGTCCGGTCAGCACTACGCCAAGGACCAGCAGCATCATGTCGCCACCGCCCGCCAGCATCAGCGCCCCCAGCGTCACGAGGCAAAGCAGCGTATAGACACTTCCCTCGCGGTCCTTACCGGCGATCTCGGCCCACGTCATCAGAAGCGCCAGCGCGGTGCCTGGCAGCAGGATCAGCTTGGCCCAGCCGGACAGCAGATCGACGCGGTAGGTGCCGCCAAAGACGGTGGTGTCGGCCTCCAGCAGCGGAAGGGTCAGCGCGGTGGACAGACCCAGCCCGATCAGCCCGAACGCCAACGCCAGACGGGGCGCGCGCAGCATCTCGGCCACCAGCATCAGCACGACAGTGGAGGCCAGCATCAGCTCGGGAAACAGAAAGGACAGGTCGCGCGCCATTAGAATTGCAGTGCCCGCATCGTCGCATCAATCATGCCCAGCAACCAGGACGGCGCGACCCCGATAAGGATGATGAGGATGAGCAACGGCACGATGGCCAGCATCTCGCCGCGGTCCAGATCGGGCATCGCCGCCCATTTCTCGTTTGGCTCGCCCAGAAACACCGCCGCGATCGCGCGCAGGTAAAGCCCCGCCGTTACCACAATGGCGATAATCACCACGATGGCCCAGGGCTGCGCATTCAGCGTGGCCAGGAAGATCTGAAATTCAGCCGGGAAATGCGCCAGCCCCGGCAGCCCGAGCGAGGCAAAGGCCGACAGCACGAAGGCCCAGCCCAGCCATGGCACCTGCCCCAGCAGCCCGCCGAACGCGGTCATCTCGCGTTCGTGGGCGCGCGACTGCAACATGCCGACGAGAAAGAACAACGCCCCGGTGACGATGCCGTGGCTGACCATCTGCAAGGTCGCACCATTGAGCGCGACCGCCCGCAGGTCAGGGTCCAGCGTCAGCGCCGCCACCGCGACGCCGATCACCACATAGCCCATGTGGTTCACCAACGTATAGGCGATCATCTTCTTCAGATCTGACTGCGCCAGCGCCACGAAGGCACCGTAAAGGGCGCTGAATACGCCAAAGGCCAGCACCACCTGACCGGCCTGCGCAAAGGCGTCGGGCGTCATCTGTAAGGCGAAACGCACAAGGCCGTATGTGCCGAATTTCAGCATCACGCCGGCCAGGATCACGCTTCCCACGGTCGGGGCCTGCACGTGGGCGGCCGGTAGCCAAGTATGCACCGGAAAGGACGGGATCTTGACCGCGAAGGTGAACAGCATCGCGATCAGCGCCAGCATCGCCGCCAGCCCGGTCAGCGGCGGGGTCTCGATCCACAGACGCATGTCGAAACTTCCCGTGGCCAGATACAGCCCGATGATTGCCAGCAAAAGCGGCAGCGAGCCAAGCAGCGTGTAGATGAAGAACATCAGTCCGGCGCGCTGGCGCTCTTCATAGCCCCAGCCGACGATCATGAAATACATGCCGACCAGCGACACTTCAAAGAAGACGTAGAACAAGAGCGCGTCCAGCGCCGCGAAGGTGCCGATCGACGCGGTTTCCAGCATCAGCATCAGCGCGACAAAGACCGCCGGGCGGTCGGTGATCCGCGCCGCATAGATCGCCGACAGGAAAAACAGCAGCGAGGTCAGCAGGATCAGCGGCAGGCTCAGGCCGTCGACGCCAACCCGGTAGGCGGCACCAATGGCCGGGATCCAGGCGATTTCCTCGACCTGCGCGAAACCGTCCGGCAGCGTGCCCCGCGCCCAGATCGCCAGCGTCACAACGAAGGTCAGCCCGGTGGTGGCGATGGAAACGCCATGGGCGATGCGCGCCGACTTGTTTGGCAGGGCCATCAGCAGCACGCCACCAAGAAGCGGCAGAAAGACGGAGATCGAGAGAAGGGGCATGGCGGGGTCGTCTTTCTTCAGGAGGACATCGGTAAGATCAGCAGCACCGCCGCGATGACGGCAATGCCCATGACGGTCAGGGCGAGTTCGCGGTGGATCAGCCCGCTTTGCAGCAGGCGCAGGCGGCGGCCGGCGGCGATTGTCCGGGCGACAAGGCCGAAGATCAGCCCGTCGATGCCATGGGTGTCGGTGTTTTCGGCGCCGTCGCCAAGGCGCAGGTTCAACCGGCCCAGATCGAGGGTCGCGGCGTATAGGCGATTGTCGGCTGCGTCGACGCGGGATGCGGTGCCAAGGCTCAGGATGCGCACAAGGCCAAGTTGCGACGCCAGCAGACGCCGTTCGAAACCTTCACAGGCGGCGGCAAAAGCCAGCGACGGGCGCAGCACCAGCCCGTCCATACCGCCCGCGACGGCAAAGCCGCGCTGCGCCATCGGCAGAACCGGCCCCATCAGGCGGGCAGGTTGGATGAACCAGCCCAGCACCAGGCCGCTCAGCGCCGCCAAAAGCCCGAGGATCATCGCGGTTCCTTCCGGCGGCAGTTCGGCGCCCAGCAGATGTTCCAGCGGCGCAAAGGCGAACCCAAGCCCCGCCGCCAGCGCCGTCAGCACCGCCATGCCCGCAGACATCCAGCCCATGCCCTTGCCGGAAACCGGCTGTGCCTCGCCGCCCCACAACACCCGCAGCGCCCGCGCCATATAAGCCCCGGTCAGCACCGTGCCCGCCAGCGCCAGGGGTGCCAGCCACGCAGCACCGGGGGCCGCCAGCGCGGCGGCAAGGATCGCGTCCTTGGAAAAGAAGCCGGCCAGCGGTGGAATACCCGCCAGCGCCACCGCGGCAACGGCGAAGGCGGAAAGGACCAGCGGTCGTGCCCGGCCCGCGCCCGCGACCGCATCCATGTCGGTGCTGTCGCGATCATGCTGGAACACACCCGCCCCCAGAAAAAGCGTGCTCTTGATCGCCGCGTGGGCGATAAGGTGCAGCAGCGCCGCCACCGGCACCCCCGCGCCAATGGCCAGCAGCATCAGCCCGTACTGGCTGGAGGTCGAGGCCGCCAGCAGCCGTTTCAGATCCCGCTCGGCCAGCGCGATCAAACCGGCAACGACGGCGGTGACGCCGCCGACCAGTCCGATTGCCAGCAAGGCCCCGCCGGGCAACATCGGCGCCACCCGGATCAGCAGGATCGCCCCCGCCGCCACCAGAGTCGCCGAATGCAGCAGCGCCGAAACCGGCGTCGGCCCGGCCATGGCGCGCTGCAACCAGTCCTGCAACGGTACCTGCGCCGATTTGCCCATCGCGCCCACCAGCAACAGCAACCCGGCGACCAGTGCGGGCGTGCCGCTAATCGACAATGTAGCCGAGATTTCCGAGGTGCCGGCCCAGCCGATCAGCACAAAAATCCCCAGATAAAGCCCCAGATCGGCGCTGCGGGTGTACAGAAACGCCCGCGTCGCGGCACCGGGCACGCCGTCGCGGCCATGCCAGAAGCCGATCAGCAGATAGCTGGAAAAGCCGATCAGTTCCCACGCGGCCAGCACGGTGATCCAGTCGCCCGCCAGCACCAGCGCCTGCATCGCCGCGACAAACAGCAGCAGGATGCCGAAAAAGCGCGGCCTTTCGGGGTCGCTGCGCATGTAACCCACGGCATAGACCACCACAAAAGCCGCCACCGTCGCCACCATGGCCGAAACGACCGCCGTCAGCGGCGTCGCGACCAGCCGCAGCGGCATTTGCGGCAGGCCCGGCAGGACCATCTGCACCGCATTGCCCGCAATCGCACCCGCTAGAACCGCCATCGCCGCGAGGAACCCGAGGCCGACGCCCGCAAGCGCAATCGCTTCGGGTGCGCGCCGCAGGGCCAGCACCGCGATGCCCGCCAGAAGCGGCGCAAGGAGGGTGAGCGCCAGCATCGTCATCCCTTCAACTCCCGCGCTTCTTCCATCTCGACCGAGCCGCGCACCCGGAACCGGGCGATGGCGATACCGAAGGCCACCGCCATCTCGACCGCCATCACCGCCATGACGATCAGCACGAACATCTGACCGGCAGGCTCGTCGGGATGCAGGTAGCGCCAGAAGGCCACCAGGTTGACCAGGGCCGCGGCCAAAATCAGTTCGACCCCCATGACGATCATCACCAGGTTGGTCTGACTCAGCGCGCCATAAAGTCCGATACCGAACAGCCCCGCGCCGACGCTGAGGGCAATCATGAGTTCCAGAATCATTTGCGCTGCTCCGCGTTGGGGACGATGGCCACCATCGTGGCCGCAACCATGGCGGTCAGAATGGTCAGACCCGCCGACTGGAAGATCAACATCGACCGGCCCAGCAATTCGCGCCCCAAATCGGCGGCCTGTTCATGCGCGCCCGGCACGGACAGGGCGACCGGACCCCAATCGGGCAGCCAGACCAGCAACAGCGCGGCCGGCAGCCCGATGCCCCCGGCCCAGAGCGACAGGCGTTTCTGGTGGGTCATGTCCATTTTGCCCATGCCGCCCGGATCCATCATGAACATCACCATGAAGATCGCCATCACGCTCATTTCCGTGGCCATCATCATGATCTGCAACACGCCCAGAAACTCAGCCTGCATGACCAGGAACATCGCCCCGATCGCGGTTTGCGAAAACAGCAGCGCCAGCGCCGAACGCACCATCGAATGGGTGCGGAAGACCACGACGCCGAACCATACCGCCGCGCCGCCGAAGAACGCCAGAAAGATCATCTGAACCGTCATATCGGCACCACCAGCGCAATCACGCCCACGACAAAGATATTGGCCAGCGCCAGCGAGATCCCCAGCTTCCAGCTCAGCGCCAGATAGCGCGCCTCGCGGATGCGCGGCATGTAGCGCCCGACGCTCAGCATGGCCGCGGCCACGACCAGGATCTTGATCGCGCTCCAGGCCCAGGGCGGCAGCCACGGGCCCAGCCAGCCGCCCAGGTAGAAGGTCACGGTCGCCCCCGCCAGCGCCAGGATAATGACCATCCGCGCCAGCCGCAGCACCGCCAGCCGCACGCCGGTATATTCCGCCTCGACCCCGCCGGCCAATTCGCCGGTCGCATCGGGCAGGTCCAGCGGCGGCAACCACGCGAGCCCCATCGCCGCCACGACAAAGAGGATGAACCCCATCGGCTGGTACAGCACGTTCCAGAGTTGTTCCTGCGAGGCGACGATCTCAACCGTCGAGAGCGACTCCGCCCGCATGGCGACGGCGGTGATCGGCATCACGATCAGCATCGCATAGGCGATGAACTGGCCCAGAAACCGCCAGCCCGCGATCATCGCGTAGGCCCCGTTCGGACCCCAGCCCGCCATGATCAGCGCCACCAGCACATAGGCCAGCGCGGCGTTCAGAAACAGCGCCCCGGTGGCCAGGTCGGTGATGATAAGCCCCGGCGCCAGCGGGATCACCGCCACCGCCATCAGCCCCGCCACCAATAGCAGCACCGGCCCAAGCTCAAAGAACAACCGGTCGGATTTGCGCGCCAGCAGCGATTCCCGCCCCAGAAGCGCCAGGGCGGCCCAGGCCGGACCGGTCAGGCTCAGGTGCCCATGCACGGCCCATCGTTCGATGACGGCCAGCGCGTAGGCCCCGGCGGCGAGCGACAGGAGAACGACAAGAATGCTCATCCACGCACCTCCCATGGCGACAGGTCGAGCGAGGCGACAGCGGCCAAGGCATCGCCCAGTTCCTGCTGCGCCGTCACC
Source organism: Sulfitobacter sp. TMED3 (assembly GCF_002167505.1). Taxonomy (NCBI): domain Bacteria; kingdom Pseudomonadati; phylum Pseudomonadota; class Alphaproteobacteria; order Rhodobacterales; family Roseobacteraceae; genus Sulfitobacter; species Sulfitobacter sp. TMED3. The sequence goes on from NZ_NHBI01000001.1 coordinate 7,878, forward strand.
GTTTCGACAAGGGCGATGTTCACGTCTGACGGCGTGTCGAGATCGGCCTCGACCACCCGGCCATCGGTCAGCTTCACGCGCAGCTGCGCCGCTCCGCGCGGTGTTTCGATGCGGGCCGCGCCCTCGCCCGACACCCTGTCCACATCCGGCACCTGCGGCACAGCAATCCTCCCGGCGGCCGCGATCACGTCGAGACTTTGGGCGATCTCGTCGCAGCGCAGCCGCAGCCGGGCCAGCGCATCGCCGCCGTTGCGGACGCGCGTTTCGAACCCGAGATCCTTCAGCGTTGGATCACCCGTACGGGCATCCGATCCGCCACCCCGCGCCCGGTCCACCGGGCCGCTCGCCGGGGTGTCCTTGCCGATGCGCGCGATGCGTCTCAGCCGCATCCGCATCAACGGGGCCGCCTGCACCCGGCGCGTCAGCCGCCGGATCGCCCCAGCCTGCGCGGCGATCCCGGCGACGTCGGCACCTTGAACGGCCAGTTGCAACGCCCCAGCGCGCGCGGCGAGCCACAAAAAACCCGACTGCAGGCCGAACTCGGCCAGCCAGTTCAGGTGGCTGGCGATCCGCTCGCGTTCCACCGCGGCGGCGCGGCCACGGCGCGCGTCATGGCCGGGGTCGACGCTCGCGGCCTCCTCGATCGCCGCGCAGGCCAGCGTCCGATAGGCCACCGGGCTGAGCGGCATCATCGCGGCCAGACGCTCGACGAAATCGGCCACCCTCATCTGCGGGCCATCCACCAGTTCCGCCCTGCCCACAAGGCTCCTGACCTCGCTGCCCGCCACGGTATCGCCGTCCAGCGTCAGGGTCAGGCGCAGCCCCGCGGGCAGGCCCGGAAAGAACGGCCCGAACGGCACCTCGATCCAGTCCATCTGCAACCCGTCGCTGCTGCGCGGCTGGCCCTCGGTCATCTCGACCATCGACATGAAATGCGGCTCGATCCCGTCGATAGCGGCCTCGGAGTGGCCGCCATGTCCGGCATGCCCATCGTGGCCATCGTGGCCGGAATGGTCCTGTTGTTTGCCATGACCGCCGTGATCGCCGTGACCATGCGCTCCGTGCGCTTCACTGCCATGCCCGTGCCCGTGACCGTGGCTTTCCCCCTCTTCCGCCTTCACCAGAAACATGCCGCATTTTGGGCACTTGCCCGGTGCGTCGCTGACGACCTCGGGGTGCATCGGGCAGGTATATGCCCCCGCCCCGCCCGCGTCCTCGGCGTGGCCCGCATGTGCGTGATCGGCGGGGTTTGACCTGTCCTCCGGGGGCATGTCGTGGCCACCGTGCCCACCATGTCCATCGGACGCTGTTTCGCGCGGCACCAGCGTCATGCCGCATTTGGGGCAGTCTCCGGGGGCGTCGCGGACGATTTCGGGGTGCATCGGGCAAGTGTATTCCACGCGCACCTCAAGAGCGGGGGCGTTAAACTCCCCGCTGTCAGCGCGAAACGCGCCCGCGGCGATCACGCGGCGCAGATCGGCCAGCCCGGAGTGCAGCCCGGCCTGGGTCAGCGGGGCCGACACGTCCGCATCGGGCAACGGGGCGATGTCGCCGACACCCAGCGCAAGGATCGCGCGGGGGCGCGGGATCTGCGCGTAGGTGACGGCGGCGGCATCGCGCAGACCGGGGGGCAAGGGGCCGACGACGATCAACAGATTCGCATGGCGCGGGGTGCCGACAAGCCGCAGATGCGACCCGGACAGATCGAGCCCCATCGCCCGCGCGACAGAGGGGCCGGGCAGCACGAAGGCCGGCAGATCGCGCGCCATGGCCGCCGCGACCGCCCGCCTGATCCCGGACATCGCGCCCTCTCGCGCCCCGACCAAGGTCATTGCCGCCTCAACGCGCCCTGGCTCCAGCCATAGAGCAGGCCCAAGAACAGGATTGCCAGGAAAACGCCCATGTCGAGCAATGCGATCAGCCCTTCTTCGCGGTAGACGACCGCCCACGGATACATGAACGCCATCTCCATGTCGAAGGCCAGAAACAGCAGCGCATAACCGGCATAACGCGCATGGTAGCGCACCCAGACCGGATCGCGCGACAGGGTGCCGGCGGTGGCGGGCACGTCCTTGCCGGGTTCCGCGCGCGCCCGCCCGATGGCCCGGGCGAACCCATAGAGGCTGAGCACGAAACCGAATACACCGACGCTCAGCCCGAAAAGGATCGCGTATTGGGAAAGTTCGCTCATCCGTGGCACCTCATTTGATTTCCCAAGTCTGTTTCATACTAGAAGATTCTGCAATGCGGTCAATTCGTAGGGGCGAGTGGTCAGCAGACAGCAAACAAGAGGACGCGACCAGACCCGGATCGTTACACTTTGCTCAACTCAGTCCGGCCAGCCACCACGACACTGCAAACAAAAGAGCCGAATTGGGGTCGGCCCTGCGCGTGTATTCCCGTTCAGAAGCCGTCCGCTTCGGTCTGCGCGCTGGCCAAAAGCGAAGCCAAGCGATGCCCGAAACCGTCATGATTCTGTAACAATCGCCTGCCATTCAGCGGCAAGGGTCTTTGGCGGGATTCGCCAGCCTGTAGCCCCGCCGGATACCCGGTTGAAAGAGACTCTTGCGGATGCCTCGATGGCATTTCCCTGACAGAATTGGAGAACACGAAATGAAAATGAAGTTTATACCGGCGGCATTGCTCGCCGCTGCGGCGGGCGTCGTGCAGGCCGACGAAACCTCTGGTTTCAACCTCAAGGCAGGGAGCGGGATAACCTTCAAGAGTGCTGATGGTACCGCGTCTTTCCGGGTGGGGGGGCGCCTGCAGTGGGATTACGATTCGACCGATTCCGACATCAGCGGTAAGAGCGATGATTTCGATGTGCGTCGCGCACGGATTTTTTTCCAGGGTAAATATCTCGACTGGGCCTTCAAGGCACAGTTCAATCTCGCCGAAAGCGGTACCGGCGGCGGCAGCGCCGAGGACCTCTATCTGCGCTACACCGGTTTTGGCAAGATGGCCCGGATCACAGTGGGTAAGCAAAAAGAACCGTTTGGCTTTGAGCAACTTACCAGTTCGAAGGACATATCATCGCTTGAACGCTCGGCCCTGACCGAATTCTACGCGCCCGGCCGCAACGCCGGTGTGCAACTGCACGGTGCAGGTGACAACTGGACCTACGGCCTGGGCGTTTTCGAGGCGGCCGGCAACGGCAGCGATGATTTCGGCAATACGGCCATCACCGGCCGCGTTACCTATGCCCCGATCCAGACCGATGATCTGGTCTTGCATCTTGGCGCCGGCTTTACCAGCCGTGATGCCGCTCTGCCTGCCAACGAAACCGATGCGTACAACATCGAATTGGCGGCCGCATCGGGGCCCTTTCACACGCAGGCCGAATACTTCAACGCTGACACGGGCGGGGTTGATGTGGACGGATACTACATTCAGGCAGGATGGATTCTGACCGGTGAAAGCCGTCCCTACAGCAACGGCGTGTTCAAGCGGGTGAAGCCAAGCAGTTCGAAAGGTGCATGGGAAGCAGTGCTTCGCTACGAGGACGGATACGGCAAGTTCAGCGATGTCGGTCTTGGTACGACAGAGGGTAAGCAAACCACCGTCGGCATCAACTATTACCCGAACAACGCCGTTCGCCTTGGTCTGAGCTACATGGATGGCAAGCAGGCCAGCGGCGAGAACGGAAAAGAGATCAGGGCACGAATGCAAATCGTATTTTGACCTGACCGGTACAGAAGAATGCAGAGCGGCGCGGGCAATGGCGCTAATCAAATTGCCGCCGTCCTGCATTCGAATATCTTCACCCGGGACTACGTGGATGTTGGCAGCTGTCGCGTTGCCCTTAAATCTGAGACACGACGCGTTCGGGAGGAGTGGGAAAAACTTGGGGGTGTCTGTGTATGCTAGTGGTTCATTGAGAGGGGAACTACCATGGACGTGCGAATTATTGTCGAGACGACTTTCGAGAACGGAACCACAAAGAGGCATCGTCTCGGCCGCCTATCCCGCCCGTTTCGGCGCACGCAACCTGAGGGTTTCGGGTTGTTGCTCGAAGATGCGAAGACGATCCTGGGGCAATTGCAGAATGCGATCCTGCGCGACCAGATCGAGGAAATTTCCGAAGCCAGCAGGATCTGTCCGGACTGCGACGGGGTCCGGGCTATACATGATTATCGGTCGCGGGTGCCCGACACGCTTTTCGGCAGGTTCGAGGTCAAAGCGCCGCGCATTCGCCGGTGCGCCTGCAATGCAAAATCCGATGTTGTCTTGGGCGGACCGCTTTCGCCTCTCGCTGACTATTTTCCGGATCGATCGACCCCGGAACTGCGACGCCTTCAGGCCGAACTTGGGGCGCGTCATTCCTTCCGGGAAGCGGCGCGTATCCTGGAAACCTTTCTACCTTGCGCGAAGCAGGTGAATACATCGGTGCGCAATCGACTGGGCAAAGTTGCCAGGGAAATCTGCGACAGCGAGCAGACTGAGCCGTTGGTTCCTTCAGCCGCCAAAGAGGCGCCTGCGTTGACGGTTTTCCTAGACGGTGCGCATATCCGATGCAGGCCGGAATACCAGAAGCGACACCTCGATGTTGTGGTTGGCAAGATCGAAAGCCACGATAGGTGCCGTCGCTTCGGCTTGGTGCAACAAGCGGTCCTGTCGCCTGCCAGTCAGCTTCGCCGGGACTTGATGTCTCTCGGTTGGGATCGCGAACAAACCGTCACGGTAATTTCGGACGGGGAACCAGCCCTGCCAAACCTCGTCCGCAATGCCGTCGGTGGAAAGGTACGCCACATCCTCGACTGGTGGCATATCTCGATGCGTATTCAGCACGTCGAGAACGCCGTAAAAGGCCTGCTGCAGAGCAGGGGTTTCTCCGGCATTCCAGTGCTGTTCAAACGTCCGGCCGAAACGCTGCGATGGTACCTTTGGCATGGAAAAGTTCTTACGGCCACGACCAGTCTGCAATGGTTGATCGTCGATTGCGCCCGGCTGGTTACAGATGACCGCGTGGCAACTGAAGCCACTCGGCGAGTGCAAGCTCGCTGCCGAGACCTCTATTCATACCTTGCGAACAACATGGACAACCTGACGAACTACGGCAAGCGACATCGAAGAGGCCTTCCGGTCTTTTCTTCCCGAGCAGAGGGCTGCGTGGACGACATCGGGAACACCCGCATGGGCAAGCGCCGCCGCATGAGATGGTCGCCCAAAGGAGCCCACCGCGTGGCGGTTGTCCGCGCCGCCGTTCTCGACGGTCGGCTAACCGGCGCCTACCAAAGAGCAGCCGCATAACCCCCAAGTTTTGCCCACTCCCTGCTGCGGCAGGATGGTACATCCTGCAGCCGACCCACTCCCAGACGAGTACTCAGACGGACGAAAGAATGGCACTTCCCGCAGGTGCGCTTGCAACTGTCAGGCTGCCCCCAAGTTTCACCGAGCAAGAGCAAATCGGCAAGCGTGCCTATGGTGCGGCCTGCGCGACCTGCCACGGCGTCAATGGGCAGGGTCAGGACGGCGTTGCTCCACCGCTGGTGCACAAGATTTATGAGCCGGGCCACCACGGTGACATGGCGTTTGTCCTCGCAGCACAGAATGGTGTTCGGGCGCACCATTGGAAGTTTGGCAACATGCCAGCTGTCGAGGGCGTAACACGAGCAGAAGTATTGAATATCGTGGCATATATACGGGCTCTTCAAAGGGAAAACGGAATTAACTGAGTGACCTGTCGACCTGAGGCAAAAGCATAACAGCCATCCAGTAGATAATAACTGTCATCAACGGGGAGAGAAACGAATGAAACCTAAATTTATCGCAACGCTAGCACTGGCATAGTCCGGAACAGGTGTTCTCGCCGATGGACATGCAACCGGCGACGCATCAGCCGGAGACAAGGTATTTAACAAGTGCAAGGCCTGCCACTCAATCGTCAGGACGGATGGTGACGTTATCCGAAAGGGTGGCGCGGTTGGGCCAAATCTTTATGGTGTGTACAACCGAACAGCAGGGACCGAAGAAATGTTTGGGAATAAATTTCGGGACTCTATTCGTGAAGCGGGCGAGAATGGCTTGGTCTGGAACGAGAGCGATTTCGTAGCCTATATTGCAGATCCGAAGAAGTTCCTCGCGACTTTTCTGAACGACAGCAAGGCGAAATCTGGCATGTCATTCAAATTGAAGAAAGAAACGGATGCCAAGGCAGTCTGGGCTTATCTCGTTTCGGTTGGACCGGAGGTTGAGGCCGATTAGATTTTTATTCGTTTGCACGGCTCTTTTTATGCTCGGTGCGCCCTTTGTAGCGGCTGAAGATGCCCCTCTGTTTCCAGTCAGACCACTGATTGCACCGGTTGGGGATCACGCACGTGAACCCTCGCTTTCAACACTGCCCGATGGTCGGATCGTGATGAGTTGGACCGAAGGTAACAACGCCGTTCGGATGGCCCTGTTCGATGGCACCTCTTGGACGGAGGCGCGTACAATTCATCAATCTGAGACACTGTTTGTGAACTGGGCCGACTTTCCGTCAGTCGTTGGGCTTAGCGATGGGACGCTTGCAGCGCATTGGTTGGAATTGAATGGGCCGGGCAGCTATCAATACGACGTAAAGATCGCTTTCTCCTTCGATGAGGGTTTGAACTGGACAACGCCAATCATACCCCACGATGACCGATCAAAGCGTGAACATGGTTTCGTGTCGCTAATCCCTGATGATAGCGCTGGTTTGACAGCTCTTTGGCTAGATGGTCGTGCATACGATAATCAAGCCGCAGACGACAGCTATGAGAATGCCATGCAGGTCCGCGCACGTCGCATTGCGCCGGACGGTTCAATGGGACCGGAAAGCCTGCTCGACCCACGCGCTTGTACGTGCTGTCAAACATCGGCCGTCCGCAACGAAGCAGGTAACATCATAGCGGTTTACAGGGACCGAACAGCCGAAGAAATCCGCGATATTTCGGTTGTCAGGTTGGTCGAAGAAGAATGGACCGACCCCGAAACAATTTACGGCGACGGCTGGGAAATCGCAGGATGCCCTGTCAACGGACCTGCCATCGATGCGTTGGGAACGTACGCGGTAGTCGTGTGGTTCACCGGTGCCAATGGCGAGGCAAAGGCTCGAATTGCGTTTTCCAGGGATGGGGGCGCATCCTTTGAAGACCCGTTGCAACTCGATCTCGGCACACCCGCAGGTCGCGTAGATGTCTTGCAGATGGGTGACGGCAAAGCACTTGCTCTTTGGTTGGAGTATGCGAATGGCGATGAAGCAATAGTCGTGTGTCAGGTGTCGCCGGAGAGCGGGTGTACTTCGCCACAAGCACTCCACATCAATCGTGGGCGAGAGTCGGTAGGATTTCCAAGGATTACGCGATCAGCAGCTGGCGTTGTCGTTGCGTGGACAGGGTCTGCACAGGGCAACTTGGCGGGGACAACCGTGGTTGGTGTCGAAGTAGCGATACCGTCTCCCGCAAGGTAATCTTCAGGACCAAAGCGACAAGTCGGTTCAAGGCTGTTCCATGGCGGTGAAAGTCAATATTCCGTCCTACTCTTAGAACCCCGCAAACGGATTATTCTAGCCTTGGAGGTTTATCGCTGCGCGAGGATCTCGTAGCCAAACAATCTGGTCACTAGAGCTTCGAAATCGTGAAATCTTTAGATCAAGAGCGCAACAATTGGACCGTCGAGGAATCGCTTCAAGATCGTCGGTAAACCATGGATAAAGATCCCGTCATTATTTACGGGACTGGTGTGATTGTTGTAGGTGCTTCAAGTTGTTGTGCGCCTTACTGTTTTTGAAAATATGCTGCGAAGAGACAGCGAAGGTGGAGTTTGGACTTTGTGACATTTAGCCAGATTGAATGACCGCATTGGCAACATGAGCCGCAACCCAGCGACAAACCTGCCGCATGCGCGAAGCCGTGCTGCGTCAGCGAAATATGAAAAACGAATGACGGCATTGTCCCGCGATGTGCACCTTTACCAAGCATAAGCGAAGGTCGGCATTAGCCGGAGAAGAAATAACATAAACTTCATTATGCGAC
>NZ_NHBI01000002.1:0-21743 GCF_002167505.1 Sulfitobacter sp. TMED3
AAAAGTGGACGACTTTTACGCCGCCCGCGACAACACTATGCCGTCGCTACCGTGGCCGAGTATTGCTCCGCCGTTCACAGCAGAAAAAGTCCTACCAACCCCAGTCCTACAAAAGCGCCAAACCCCGCGCGAAAGGCTTCAACGCTTGAAACCCGTGCGACGGCAGGGGCCAGTGACTTAACTAAATGCAATTTATCGCCTCCGACGGACTATGCGTAACGTCTCAGTACTTCGTCGCAGGATCAACCGGCAGTTTGCACAAAAACGGGCACTGACCCTAAACGGGTGCCAGATATAGAGCGCCGCTTCCGTTTGATATACCTTTGCATAACACGACCGTTCCGGGCGAGCTTATCTTGACGTAGGGTCGGCGTGTAGCCAAATCCGTCAGACGTTAGGATAACCGACCGGATTATCTACGGATCAGAGGTCGGCATATCGGTTCAGGCTAGCGATCGCGCCGCGTCTGAGTGCGTCGCACAGGCATGTTTGCGCGACGTTCCCGATGAAAGACGTACATGCCGGAGCCAAGAATGACGAACGTACCCAAAATAGTGATTTCATCGGGGACGTCACCAAACGCTAGAAAGCCAATCAATGTTGCGCCGAGAATTTCAAGATACTGGAATGGAGCCAATACGCTCGCTTCAGCTTGACTAAAGGCATAGGCAATTAGCAAGAACGTCGCTGCGGCTAGCACACCAGCGCCGGACAAGCCGAGCGCAATTTGCAGCGTAATCACCTCGATCATCGCGAAAAGGTCTGTTGTTGTCAGCATGATGATCGACAATGTGATGCTGGCGAAAACAGCTGAACCCAGCTGAAAACTAAGTGCAGACGCCACCCTCGTCGCACGGCGCGTGACGATCATGTTCAAGGCATAGGCTACGGCTGCGACCACGGGGAGGAAAACTGATGGCCCGAAGGTGGCAAAGTTCGGCCTTAGAATTAAGAGAACCCCAAGCATACCGACTGCGATGGCGACATATCGATGCGGGCCAGGTTTTTCCCCCAGCATAAAGCCCGCAAGAAGGGTGAGTAGTAAAGGTTCAACAAAAAAGATCGCAATGGCTGTGGCTATTGGCATAGTTTTGAAAGCTGCAATCAAACCGAGACTGACCACCGCAACACATTGCCCAGACATGAAAGACCATATGGAAAATGCCCGTCCGCTCAAGCGGCGGCGCATCACCAAAAATGCGCTTGCGAGTAATCCTGCCTGAATTATTGCGCGGAAAAATGCGATCTGAGCCGGGGCCAAGGTGCTCGTCAAAGATTTGGTAACCGCATCTCCCATAGGTAGAAGAAGCATTGCCAGCGACATGGCCATCATGCCCACAATCGAGGTGGACGGTTTATGCAGGGTAATCTGAGTAATTGCAGACATCACGAACTCCTTCGACGCAGTTTACGCTGCCTCTAAAGATCCGGGCGTTCAGGAATGGAACAAGAGGACGCATCGCGACGCCATCGCGAGCAGAAGATCACTTAGGATAAGGGAAGCTTTGTTGTCAACGGTGAAACACTCCCGCAAATCATGGGGACCAAAGGAAGAGGTGGCGGCTTGTTTGCACGGTTTTGAGCTACATTTTAAGCGGGTTTCCCCTCGGCTACGCCGCGGCGGAGATTGATTGTGATGTGTGATATGCCTGAGCATCCGCCTGCAGGAAGGGGTAATTCCATGTGCGGGTCATCAACCCGACGCATCACCTTAAGCGTCGCTGCGCTGGTCGAACTGCCCTACTAAGAAGTCGTTTCCAAAGAAAAGTCGCAGTATTTTACTAATATACACCAAAAACTTGACGGATTTCACCAAATATCAACGACCTATAAGGCTCGGCATCAACATCCAATCGTAGTTGCCACACTGCGGAAGCCGACAGTTATTGCACGATCTACCTTGATGAAAAGGTCAGGAAATCAGCGATCCTCGTGGCGATCAGCATACGATCATAATCCAATGTTGCGACATGATATGAGCGTTCCAACCAGCGAAGTTGAATATCGGCCGATCCCACCAAAGTCGCAATGCGATGACCGTTATCAGGATCCACGACATTGTCCCGTCGCGATTGCAGGATGAGCACTGGCTGTTGGATAAGCGGCAGCAAAGCGCCGGTTGTGTTCGTTAGCAGAAAACGCTCTTTCAGCGTGTCTCTCGGAATTTGATCATAGCATATTTCAGACATACCCGGCTCGGCGATATCCGATCCTATCCCCGCAACGAACTCCTGCCCGTCGGTGTCATAAAGCGGTGCTACGACCTCGGGCCGATAGAGGCCGGTCGATCCATTGATGCTGACAACGCCATGTATTTTGCTTGGCATCCGCGCAGCGAGGTTGAGCGATAAAGTGGCACCCAAAGAAAGCCCACCCACAATGATACGATCACATCGGGACGACAGGGTTTCCAACGCCGCTTCTGCGGATGCCACCCAATCGCGATGGCCCGTCTGAGCCAGGGCGCTAGGGGTCTTGCCATGGCCGACCAGCAGCGGACAATGCACAGTAACACCGCTCAGCGAATGTACGTGCTGCGCTACGTCGCGTACGCTTTGGGGGGTGCTTGTAAAGCCGTGAAAAAAGAGAAAGCCTACATCGCTGCCTTCGAGAAGGAAGGGCTGCGCCTCGGGCGCATCGAAGCGATTCATTGGGGCTTGTTTCATATTTGCATACATTCGCGCTATCACCCCGCTAAGCAAATAGACTTGCGGTATCGTCCGATAACTGGACGTGATCAAGCGAGTTGAGGAAAGTGGTTGCGAAACTGGCGCAGAAGGCTGGTATCGGCTTTGGTGCTCCAGGCCATAGAGATCGTTGCTTCTGCGTCCAGACCGTCAATCAGTGCAAGTTCCAGTGCGGCAGGAAGACTGTCGGCCATGCTCATAGGGAAAAACGTAACCCCGCGGCGCTCGGCCACGCGTTGCAATATCACCTGAACGTCCCAAGCCTCATCGACAACCACCGTGCTAAGGTTGGCCCGATCACAAGCGCTGTCGAGAAGCGCGCGCCAAGAACGCCAGTTCTCGCGCAGGCCCATAACAAAAGGCACGCCGTCCAAGTCCTTGACCCCTGCAGGTGCCTCTCCAGCAGGGGTAACGATACCGATGGACGAGCTCCAGACCGGCATCTGGTCAATCCCAGGAGCACCTACCGTAGGATGGGACAGCAGAAATCCAAGGTCGATCACGCCAGACTTCAAGTTTTTCAGCATGTTATCGGTAGACATCACATGCATCTCGACCTGCACCCCGGGGATACTACGATGAAAAGCGTCGAGTGCTTCGGAAATTTGGCGTGAAGCTGCGAGCGCGGAATATCCGACGATGATATGCCCGCGCGCACCCGCTGCATTTTGTCTTGATGCCCGGATCGTCCGCTCGAACTGCGCCACCGTCTGGCGCGCGTCATCAAGAAAGACTACCCCCTCGGGCGTAGGCACCACACGCGGCCCACTTCGATCGAAAATCCGGAAACCAAGATCAACCTCGGTGTCTTTCACCGCTTTCGAAATGGCTGGTTGCGCGATATTGAGCAGTTCAGCCGCCGCTCTGAACCCTTGCGCATCTGCCACGGCCAAGGCGTATCGCAGATGACGAAGGTCTAAGCGGGTGGGTTTCCTGCTGTCGTGCATTCACATGCTCCATGGTGATCGCGTTTCGCTATCACTCGATCAGCCATCGCTATTTGTCAACTGAACCTCGAGAGAGGAGGTTAAATCGGAAGTACGGGTACACATCCCGTCTTGGTATGGGGAGGAGGCCCGATGCTAAAGTTTTTCAACAGACTGTGCTCTTGGCTGATGTTCGTAGGTGGTTTCGGCGTCATTGCGATGATGCTGAACATCGTAGCTGATGTCATCGCAAAGCTGGTGTGGAATGCGCCGATCCAAGGCACGGTCGAAATGTCTTCCTACTATTATATGGTTGCGCTGGTCATGCTGCCGATGGCGTTTGTCGAGATGCAGGACCAGCAGATATCGGTTGATCTATTGTTCAATCACTTTCCGAACTGGCTTCAGAAGCTGGCCTTGTTCCTAAGCTGCATAGCCGCCGCGGCGATCCTTGTTGTTATGGCGTGGCGAACAGGTCTTGATGCGGTGCGGGCGCTGCGTGTGGGCGAAGTGGTCATGGGCGGACGCGAGGTCATCGTCTGGCCGTCACGGATGGTTTTGCCGCTCGGTTTTGGCCTTGCCAGTCTCGCTGCTTTTATACGCGCCGTCCTTGTGGTGCGCGGACAGCCTGTGACGCAATCGCAGCTAGATGGAAACATGTCATGAGTAACCTTTTGATCGGTTGGATCGGCGTAGGAGCCTTGTTTGGTTTGTTGGCCTTCCGGATGTCCATTGGCACGGCGCTTATGGCGGTGTCCTTTGTCGGCATTACTGTGATGTTCAACCTGCAAGCAGCACTTGGGATCGTGAGTGCGATGCCGTTCAACTTGATCGGGGATTGGTCGCTGACGGCGATCCCGATGTTTCTGTTTATGGGCTTTATTGCGGCCAATACCGGCCTGACTGCGGGCGCGTTTGATCTGTTGCGCGTTTTGTTGGCGCGAGTGCCGGGCGGGCTCGCTTCCGCGAGCGTTGGTGCCTGTGGCCTTTTCGCCGCGGCCTCGGGTTCGTCGATCGCGACAACCGCAGCGATGTCAAAGATTGCCGTGCCCGAGATGCTGAAAGCAAAGTACCATCCGTCGCTGGCCACAGGTGTTGTCGCGGCGTCGGGCACGCTTGGCTCGCTTATTCCGCCATCGATCCTGATGGTACTTTACGGCATCTTCACCGAGCAATCGATCGGCCAGCTGTTTATCGCAGGTGTCATTCCCGGCGTGCTATCGGCGTTTGTCTATATGGCAATGATTACCGTGCGTGCCACGGTGACGCCCGCGCTTGCACCCGCTGTCATTGAACGGGTTGATCGTAAAAAACTGCTGGGTCTGCTCTGGTCGGTCTGGCCCTTTCCTGTGCTGGTTCTGGGCGTCCTTGGCGGCATCTTCGGTGGATTTTTCACCCCGACCGAGGCGGGGGCCGTCGGGGCGTTTCTGGCTGCAACCGTCGCGCTGCTACGCCGCTCGCTCACGCGCAAGGCGTTGGCCGAGGCAATCCGCCAGACGACGCTGGCGACGTCTTCGATCTTCTTTCTGTCCATCGGCGCGGTGATGTTCACCCGGTTTATGGGGCTATCCGGTGTGCCACGGGCACTGACGGATATGATGCTATCGGTCTCTGACAACCAGTTCGTAATCATCCTTATGATCGCTGTGCTGTTCGTCATCCTGGGCATGGTAATCGACTCGATCGGCTTGATCCTGCTCACACTGCCTATCCTGCTGCCCGTGCTAGAAGCCGCCGACATCAACCTGATCTGGTTCGGCATCATTTGCATCAAATTGCTTGAGATCGGCCTTGTGACGCCGCCTGTCGGATTGAACCTTTACGTCCTACACAGCGCGCTATCGGGCGAGGTCAAGCTGCGCGACATCATCTCGGGCACCACGTGGTTCATTGCCATGGATATTTTGACCCTGTTCATCCTGATCGCCTTTCCCGCGATCAGCCTGTTCCTGCCCTCGCTCATGGCGCAGTGAAAACTTTTCAACCGGAGGAGACGACACAATGAAACTGAAGACATCCCTTTTGGCCCTCGCGGCCTGTGGCCTTGGCACTGCCGCCATCGCGCAAAACGCCAACCACTTCTTTGCCGAACGCCATTCGATGGTGCGCGGCCCCTACGTCGAGTTCGCCAAACGCGTGGCCGAGGAAACCAACGGGGACGTGAACTTTACCGTTTTCGCCGGTGGGTCGCTTCTGCCGCCGGCCGCATCCCTACAAGGCGTGCGGGATGGCGTTGCTCAAGTGACCTATCACGCCGGGACCTACACCCCGTCCGAACTGCCTGTCGCCAACCTGATCGGCAACTTTGCTTTTTATAACACCGATCCGATGGTCATGGCCTTTGCGTCGACTGAATTCGGCCTTACCAACGAGGCCGCACTGGCCGAGTGGAAAGAGAATGGCGTCGTTTTCGGCGGCGGCTATTCGACGTCGCAATATTACATGATGTGCAACACACCTGTCGCGACCTACGAGGACATTCAGGGCAAGCGTCTGCGCATGGCGGGCGGTGCCTGGTCACGCTTTGCCGAACATGTGGGCGCGGTACCCGTGTCGATCCCGTCAAGCGAGATGTACACTGGCCTCGACACAGGATCGCTTGATTGTGCGGTTGCGGCTGCGGATGCGTTGGATTCCTTTTCGCTTTCGGATGTGGTCACGCACATGAACACGTTGGCCGTCGGTAACTACTATGCCGGTTTCGAATGGGGCTATAACCCAGCGTTCTGGCAAGGCCTGTCGGAAGAGTCGCGCGACGTATTGTTTGACCAGATGGCATACTATCTTGCGCAGCACCGGGTCGAGTTCGACAAGGATGTTGATAAAGCGGTTTCCGCCGCCAAAGAAGGCGGCATGAAGATTTTCGAACCTGATCAGGCTCTGACGGAAGCGCTGGCGGAATTTGTAACCGCCGACGAGGCCGTGCTGATCGAGAACGCCAAGAGCCGCGGTATTGAGAACCCCGAAGCGCTGCTGGCAGACTACAAGCGCATCGTTGATCGCTGGGCTGCCCTGCTGGCGGATGTGGACCACGGCGATACCTATGCATTGGCAGCATTGGCCAAAGCAGAGATCTACGACAAGTTGGACCGGGCAAACTACGGTATGAACTAACCCACATATATTATGTACAGTCCCGAGGCGCTGCCACGGCGCCTCGGGGTTCCTACCGCCCTGCGACCTCATAGCGTTTTGATCCAAACGCTACCAGCAATGTAGACTGTCATTCGAAAGCGCGCAAATGATCAGAAGACTGTTTGCAGCATATGATGCAGACGCAGGTGGGGTTACCCGGCAGCGGCTTTGAGCACCTCGGTCATTTCCTCCAACTCACGCGGGCGACCAGAAACGCTCAACTGCAGCAGATATCGAAAAGCGCCGTCGAAACGCAGATAAAGAAGTTCCTTGGCTTTGCGCTCAGAGGCTATCGGATTCATCATCTCGATCAGCTGTTCTTCAATCTCGTCAACGACGGGAACGAAAGCTTGGTCAAATAGCGCTTGGTTTCGAATGTCGTACCAAAGCCGATGAAGCTCGGCTTCGGTACTGATCGTTTCTGCCAAAGCAGTACAGAACGCTGTCTTGATGCGATCTGGGTTGGAAATACCACTGACAGATGCAGAAATTATTTTGGCAAACTCGCTTTTGTACTGTCGCACACAGTAGATCAGAAGCTCGTCCTTATCCTCAAAATAGTAGTGCAGACTGCCAAGCGACATTTCTGATTGCGACGCAATATCACGCAGGGTCGTACGGGCATAACCATAAAGCTTAAGCGCGCTGATCGCACTTTGCGCAATCTCGCGTTTGCGGTTCTCACGCTTGCGGGCCTTATTCGCTTTTCGGTCCGCAAGCTTACCTGTTTGGGTCATGTCGTTCATCGGGCACTCACATTTGTCCCTGCCGACCTAGCCCAAAAGGGCGTGAAAGAAAATACGCGGCAGCTTGAACCAGCTGGGTTTGTACTGAAACCGGGTCAGCAAGCGACCGATATGATGCTGACGCTTGTTGGACACAAACCAGGGCGGCCGGGGCAGCAGGCTCATCCCGCCGGATAACAGATTGCGCGGGAAGGGGCGGAACGGGGCCTCGATCACCGTGCGTTCAACGTTTTCAAGCATGAAGGTATTGTGGACGGTGCCCACACCAGACTGGACGTGTTGCAAGGTTGCGCCAGCAAAGCCGCCCCAGGGACAGGCAGTCACCAGAAAGGCAAGGCCGGACCACGCATTGATCGCAATCGCGCCATAGCGGAATTCGGCGGTGATCTCTTCGAACCGTTTACGGCCCATGGCGCGGATCGTGGCAGGGTGGATGATGATATTGCCGCCCAATGTGCCATAGAGCGTGTCATTCGCCCATTTAATCGCTTCGATCAGATAGGTTTCGGCATCTTGTGCCTCGATATGCATGACACCAAGCGCAGATGTGAAGACTTCGGTCTGGGCCAGCCAATCGCTATCACCCTCGGCCATATCGGCAAGATAAAGCGGAGCCACATCCGCCCCACGATCCAGCTTTTGCGGGTTTTCGGCATGATCGACAAAAGCCTGTTGGCGATCTTCGGCACCGGGATAATAAGCGGCCCGTTTGGTGTGTTTGGCCATCACATCGGCGACGTTCCCCATCAGCTCGGCTGTCTTATCCCAGCCTTTCGGCAAAATAAGGCTCTGCACCGCGACACAGTTAAAGCCACCGTTATGCAGTTTCATGGTGGCGATGTTTTCCGCCTGAAAGCGCAAGTCCGCCTTGGTCCACGGGCCTGGTACGACGATGGTGGGGCAAACGGCACCAAGCTCGGATGTCATGTGTCGGGTGTTTTTCGGCGTGTTGGCGGCCTTGTTCTTCTCGCCTTCCTCGCCTGGACCCCAGACGATCAGATCATGGGTGGCGCGCGCACCGGTGATGTGGATTTCCTCGACCAGCGGATGCGTCGTAAGATAGGCCCCCGCTGGACCATCGCCACGATGGATACGTAGTGCGTCGCGGTCGATCAGCGGCTTCAGGGCGGCCTGCAAAGGCTCGGTCAGGTAGTCGTTGACGGGGTTCATTTTAAGCAAGACCACCTGGTTTTCCAGAAAGAGCTTCTGGAAAGCATCCAGCGGCGTGATCGCGGCGATATTGCCGGCGCCCAGAACCAGCGCGACCTTGCCACGCCGTTGGTCTGCCGGAATATCATAGGCTGATGCAGCGTTGTTCTTGAGGTTGGCGGGGGTCACGCCTTTTTGCATCCAGACATCCGCATGCACGCCCGAAATCAACAGCCGGTCCCAGATTGAATGTGGCACAACGCGCACGGCGGTTTGGCCGCTTGGCAGGCTGCGTTTCTTTAGCCCGTCCAGAAAGGTTTTGCCTTCCATCTGCGACAACGTATCGATCAGACCGTTGCAGCAGGACATGACGGCATAGGGCCCCGATGTCCATTCCTCCCCCAAGAGAGGGGAGCCTTGCGGGATGCCCTTGGCCTTACCCGCCGCATCGACCCATTCCTCGGCGACGCGCATCAGATTGTCTTTGACTGCCTGCAATACCGCGATGCGTTCGTCCAGCGAGGTTCGCGCCCAACGGTCCTTCGCCGCGTCGAGGGCTTTTAGTTCGACGTCATAGGCTGCTTGCAGATCGGGGGTGAAGTTACTTTGATGTTTCATGCGGCTCCCTCCAGAAGGACGTTCGCGTAGGTCTCGCGTAGTTTGAGTTTCACCACTTTGCCCGTGGCACCTAGGGGCAGTTCATCGACAAAGATCACCCGATCCGGCACCTGCCAGCTGGCGACTTTGCCGTCGTAGGTTTTCAGAAGCTCCGCTTCGGAGACGTCACCGGATTTGACCGCGATCAGGATCGGACGCTCGTCCCATTTAGGGTGATGGGCAGCGATGGCGGCGGCATTTGCGATCGCCGGATGACCGATTGCGATGTTTTCAAGCTCGACCGTAGAGATCCATTCGCCGCCGGATTTGATGATGTCCTTTGAACGGTCTCGGATCACCATGAAACCATCCGCGTCAATCGTGGCGACATCGCCAGTGTCGAACCAGCCATCGGGGGTCAGCGCCGAGTCTTCTTTGTTAAAGTAGCTGTGAACCACCCAAGGACCGCGCACCTGCAGGTCGCCCTGTGTTGCCCCGTCTTCGGGCAGTACATTCCCGGACTCATCTACCAGCCGGATTTCTACCCCGTAAACAGAGCGGCCCTGGCCCACGCGAATGTCGGTTTGCGCTTCGGTCGACAGACCCTCGTGGCGCTGCAGCAGACGGTTGACCGTCGCGAGGGGGCTGGTCTCTGTCATGCCCCACGCTTGAATCAATTCGACATCATATTTGTCACGGAACGCCGTATACATCGACGGTGGCATCGGTGCGCCACCGACAATAGTGCGGGTCAGGCTTGGCAGTTTAGAGCCGGATTTCTCCAGCGCCGCCAATAGCCCCATCCAAATTGTGGGCACGCCAAAGGCAGCAGTCACCTGTTGTGTGTCGATCAGGTTGGCCAGGCTGTCCCCATCCAGCCCCGGACCCGGCAGCACCAGTTTTGCACCAGCCGACGCCGCAGTATAGGGCACGCCCCACGCATTGACGTGGAACATTGGCACAACCGGCATCACCGTATCACAGGCCGAGATCGCAAGCCCGTCGGGCTGGTTGCCCACGAGCGCATGAAGCAAGGTCGACCGATGGGAATAAAGCACGCCTTTCGGGTTTCCCGTGGTTCCGGATGTGTAGCAAAGCGAAGAGGGCTGGCGTTCATCGAGTTCGGGCCAGACAAAATCCGGGTCTCCGTCAGCGATCAATTCATCATAGAACTGCAGCCCGTCAAGCATCTGGGCCGCCTCGTCGTCCCGTGGTCCCAGCAGAACGTAGTGCTCGACCGTATCAAACCGGTCCTTCAAGTTTGCCACAGCGGGCAGGAAGGTTCGGTCAAAGAACATCACCCGATCTTGCGCGTCATTGGCGATATAGACCATCTGGTCGGGATGCAGACGCGGATTGAGGGTATGGCAGATGAAGCCTGCACCCGAACTGCCAAAGTAAATCTCGAGGTGCCGCCGGTTATTCCATGCGATGGTGCCGCACCGGGTTTCCTGCGGCAGGCCCAGTTTGGTCAGTACCGAACCCAAGCGCCGCGCATTCTTGGCAACCTCTTGCCAGTTTGTGACGTCTACTGCGCCTGAAGTTTCAACCGAGACAATTTCGGTGCGCCCGTGGCAGCGGGCTGCGTGATCGATAAGGGAAGAGATCAGCAACTGCTGGTCCATCATTTTGCCAAGCATAGAGTGGCTCCGTAATTTTGAGACGATATGGGGGCTCGCGACCTCGGTCGCCCGAGGTCGCGAGGGGTAAGTCAAGTTAGGCCCGGATTAGATCAGAGCACTTTTCGCCAATCATGATGGCGGCAGCATTGGTGTTGCCATTGACGATCGTCGGCATGATAGACGCATCCGCGACGCGCAGCGCGTCGATCCCATGAACCTTTAGATCGGCGCCGACCACAGCCATGTCATCGGACCCCATTTTACAGGTGCCCACAGGGTGATAGATCGTCTGGATATTTGCCCGCAAATAGGCTCGAATTTCGTCATCGGTTTGAACATCCACCCCCGGAAAGCGCTCTTCGCCACGGAAATCATCCAGCGCAGGGGAGCTCATGATCTTACGCGCGATCTTGACCCCCTCGACCAGAATTTCCAGATCTTGAGCTTCGGCAAGAGCATTCGGGTTGATCAGCGGCGCATCCTCTGGGTTGGCTGACGCGAGCGTGATTTCACCAACTGACTTCGTCCCAACGAGGCTCGGCATGATGGTAAAGCCTTCGCTGTCCGTTGGATTGCCAGCACCGTCCGAGATGAACCAGGTAGGGGCAAAATGAAACTGAAGATCAGGGGCAGGGGCGTCCGGCATAACCGTCAGATATCCGCCTGCTTCGCCAATATTCGACGTGAGCATTCCCATGCCCTTGGCGAGCAGTTCCGCCTGCTCAGGCTCAGTCGCATGGGCGAGGGTTACGGGTTGCGTGCAGACATGGGCAACCGGTGCCATCAGGTGTTCCTGAAGGTTCTGACCAACACCGGGGAGGTCATGAACCACCTCGATCCCCAGCTCTGTCAGGGCGCTGCGTGATCCAATGCCCGACAGCATCAAAATCTGGGGTGAGCCGATCGATCCTGCCGACAGGATGACTTCAGCCTCCGCCATGACCTCATGCATCTCGTCGCCTGCTTTAAACCGCACACCGACGCAGCGGCCATTTTCGACAAGGAGCTTGTGCACATGGGATTCGGCCTGAATCGCGAGATTGTCGCGCGTTAGGGCAGGGTGCAAGAAAGCGACGGCCGTCGAATTTCGCATCCCGTCTTTTTGCGTGACCTGATACAGGCCGAACCCTTCCTGCTCTGTGCCCGCATTGAAATCGGGCTGCGCTGGATAGCCCGCCTCTACAGCGGCATCGACCATCGCGAGCGTCACAGGGTTAGGGTCGCGCAGGTCCGCTACGTTCAGCGGGCCACCTGTGCCGTGATGATCACCGGCACCGCGTTCGTTATTTTCCGACCGCTTGAATAGAGGCAGGACATCTGCGTGGCTCCAGCCGGGGTTTTCTGCCCCCCAAGCATCATAACAGATCGGATTGCCCCGCTTGTAGATCATCGCATTGATCGAGCTTGACCCACCAAAAACTTTTCCTCGGGGCATATACAGTTGAATATCGGCGGAATGCTTTTGGGGCGTGCTGCGGTAAGCCCAGTCTAGCGGGGTCTGAAATAGATTTGGAAAGGCAGCAGGAATGTGGATAAACTGGTTTTCATCCGCAGGCCCTGCTTCAAGCACGAGCACGTTCTTGTCCGGGTCCTCCGACAGGCGCGCCGCAAGGGCACAACCCGCAGAGCCGGCACCGATAATGATGTAATCATATTTTTCGGCTGCTTGCGCCTTGGCATGGCTGGCCCCTAGTGCAAGAGGTGCCGCAGCGGCCACCCCGAGTGCTGCGCTTTTGCGCATAAAGTCACGCCGCGAAATACGGCCTGCGTCAAATTCCTGTGCAACGGCTGCGTATCTTGTCTGGTTCTTTTCGCTGTTCATGATCGACTCCTCCCAAGTCATTTTCATCAAGGACTGCCCCTCCACTGGCGACCCTTGATACTACCGGGCATCTGAACAGACGAACTGGTCATTTGTCCAGTATTTTATGATTTGCATCTCTGAGCAGGTAATTAATTAGCATTAACAGACAGTTGCGATATCTAAGGCTGATGAAGTCATACCCCGTCGACTCTGCGATTTCGCGGATCTCTTAGAATTTCACACAACGAACTCCACAATTTCCGGCTTCGCTTATTATGCCGGGCTACGTGAAGCGAAGTGTATTAACCGCTCGGCAACGGCGGTAAATATGGCTAATTTCAGCCGTCATCTAGACCGCACGGGCCGGTAGGTTGCAAATGCAGTGCGCATCTTCAGGTCGGGCCTTCGGCCGTTCGGAGATGTTCAACGTGCCGGTGCCAAAAAGAATTGAGCCTGCTGCAGCCCAGTCGACCTAGCGTATAAAATTCGTAGCTATGACATGGCAAAGCAGAAATTCTCAAAAGCGAGGAGGGGTAATAGTTCCTTCGCTTTTGAAGTTGGGAAGGCCAAAAACGTCCTAAGCCGCGATTACAAAGGCTTTTTAAACCAACGAGCCAAGACCCCAACGATGCCCTCCCGGAACATCAAAACGCCGATGACGAAAATCACACCTTGGATGATCGTGACCCATGCGCCGAAAGTTGCCAGATAGTTCTGCATGGTGACGATAAGCCCTGCGCCTACAAGGGGCCCAAAGATCGTACCCATGCCGCCCAGCAGAGTCATCAGAACGACCTCTCCTGACATGGACCAATGCACGTCCGTTAGAGAAGCCAACTGGAATACCTGCGATTTCGTGGCCCCCGCGACCCCCGCCATCGTCGCGGACAAAGTGAAAACGATAAGTTTGTACCGGTTGACGTTGTAGCCCAAAGAAATTGCACGGGGTTCGTTTTCGCGGATCGCCTTGAGCACTTGGCCGAAGGGGGAATGCACAATGCGGTACAAAAACAATATCCCGCCAAAGGTGACGGCGAGAACGAAGAAATAGAGCGCTAGGTTGTCGGACAGGTCGAAAAGCCCGAACAGGGCACCGCGCGGAACGCCCTGAATGCCGTCTTCGCCGCCGGTAAAGTCTGTCTGAAGCGCGGTAAAATAGACCATTTGTGCAAAGGCCAGCGTTACCATCGCAAAATATATGCCTTGCCTGCGGATCGCCAGTGACCCGATGACAAAACCCAAACCGCCTGCCGCCGCTGCACCGCAAAGAACGGCCAGCTCTGGTGTCAGACCCCAGACCTTGGCCGCGTGCGCCGCAACATAGCTGGCACCCCCAAAATACGCGGCATGTCCGAACGACAACAATCCGCCGAAGCCCAGCAAAAGGTTAAAGGCCGCGGCGAAGAGAGCGAAACACATCACCTTCATTGCAAACACGGGGTAGACGAAAAATGGCAGCACGATCAGCGCGGCCAGAAGCACCCCAAAGATGATCTTATGAAGTGTTGGCATGCCTGTAGCTTCGCCTTTGGTTTTGTCAGCCATTGCCACTATGCGGTCCTCCCGAACAGACCTTCAGGTTTGATCATCAAAACGATTGCCATGATGACGAAAATAACGACGGCTGAGCCCTCGGGGTAAAACACCCGCGTCAATCCTTCGACGATACCAAGCATATAGCCCGTGACGATGGCCCCCATGATGGAGCCCATCCCACCGATCACAACGACGGCAAAAACCACGATAATAAGTTGTTCGCCCATTGTCGGGTTCACGGAATAGATCGGGGCAGCCAAGACGCCAGCAAATCCAGCCAGCGCGACACCAAACCCGTAAGTCAGCATCACCATCAGCGGAACGTTCACGCCAAATGCGCCTACAAGCGTCGGATTTTCGGTCGCAGCGCGTAGATAGGCACCCAAACGCGTCTTCTCGATGGCGAACCAGGTGGCAAAGCACACAAGAACAGACGCGACAACGACCCATGCGCGATAGTTCGGCAGGAACATAAACCCAAGGTTCTGCCCACCCGAAAGCACAGCAGGGATTTGATAGGGTAATCCCGAGATGCCGTAATAGTTGCGGAACAGGCCCTGAATGATCAACGCCAACCCAAATGTCAGCAGCAGGCCATAGAGGTGATCCAGATGGTATAGGCGCGACAACATGGTGCGTTCGATGACGACACCAAAGACACCCACGATCAGCGGTGCCACGAACAAAGCGGGCCAATAGCCAATGCCCAGATAATTCAATAGCATCCACGCGACAAAGGCACCTGCCATGTACAACGCGCCATGGGCAAAGTTGATGATGTTCAGAAGGCCAAAGATAACCGCAAGGCCCAGCGATAGAACCGCGTAAAACGACCCGTTGATCAGGCCAAGCAAAAGCTGTCCTAAAAGAACCTGCGGCGGCACTCCCAATAACTCAAACATATCCTGGCCCTATAGTGGTGTGGAAAGAAACATCCATCCCACCAGCACGGTGGGATGGAAAATACGCGATGCGTTACTTCTTGGAGAAGTCGCACTCTTCAAGCATGGGCAAGAATGCCTCTTCGCCACTGATGGAGGAAATCTCTTTGTAAAGATCCCATTCGCCGGTCGACTCATCAGGTGTTTTGACTTCGAAAAGGTACATATCGTGCAGCGCACGACCGTCGGCACGCACTGTCACTTTGCCGAACAGTGGGTCTTCGATGTCCATTGCTTTCATCTTGTCGACGATCGCTTTGCCATCTTCGGCACTACCCAGTTCTTTCACGGCCGCAAGATATGCCATTGTAGAAGAATAAACACCGGCCTGTACCATGTTGGGCATGGAACCATGCGCTTCCATAAAGCGGTCCGACCATGCGCGTGTTTCATCGTTCTGGTCCCAATAGAACGCTTCCGTCAGCGACAGGCCTTGGGCTGTTTGCACACCCAAAGCATGGACATCGTTGGTGAACATAAGCAAAGCAGCTAGCTTTTGACCGGCTTGCGTGATCCCAAATTCAGATGCTTGCTTGATGGAGTTCACGGTATCGCCGCCGGCGTTTGCCAGGCCGATCACATCAGCGCCACTGCCTTGTGCTTGCAGCAAGAAAGACGAGAAATCCTGGTTCGGGAACGGCACATTGACCTGGCCCACAACCTCGCCACCGTTGGCCTCAACAACCGCCGAGGTGTTTTCTTCAAGCGAGTGACCAAAGGCGTAGTCTGCGATCATGAAGAACCACTTTTTACCACCTGCATTGGTCAACGCCGCACCGGTGCCATTGGCAAGGGACGCTGTGTCATATGTCCAGTGCACGGACGTCGGGCGACATTGTTCGCGGGTCAAAGCCGTTGAACCGGCACCCGAAATCAAGAATACGCCGTTGTTTTCAGCGGTGATGTCGGCCACAGCCAGCGCAACCGAGGATGTCGGCACGTCGAGGATCGCGTTTACACCATCTACATCATACCATTGGCGCGTGATGTTCGAACCGATGTCGGGCTTGTTCTGGTGGTCAGCAGAGATGATTTCGACGTTCATCCCATTTTCGGCAGCTTTGAAATCTTCGACCGCCATGCGTGCCGCCACAACCGAGCCTTCGCCGGACAAATCGGCATATACGCCGGACCGGTCATTGAGCACGCCGAGCTTGACGCTGATGTCTTGCGCCAGTGCGGGTGCTACAGTCATCGCGGCGAATACCGCGGTGCTGATAACAAGATTCTTGGTCATAAATTACCCTCCTGATTACGACGCCTAAGCGTCCTGTTTTCCCTACACGCCCAGATAGTCGTGAAGCTTCTGGGCGTTTTCCTCCAGTTGGTCGTTGGGGATCATGTCAACGACCTTCCCCTGATCCACAACGTAATGCCGGTCTGCGACGGAGGCCGCAAAACGGAAGTTCTGTTCTACCAGCACGATTGTGAAACCTTCGTCTTTAAGCGCTTTGATGGTGTGCCCGATCTGCTGGACGATCACCGGTGCCAACCCTTCCGTCGGCTCGTCAAGCAGCAGGAACTTGGCCCCTGTGCGCAAGATCCGCGCGATCGCCAGCATTTGCTGTTCGCCACCTGATAGCTTGGTGCCCTGACTGCTTTTGCGACGCTCGTACAAATTCGGAAACAGATCATAAATCCGCTCGACGCTCAGTCCGCCGTCGGCAATGCGCGGCGGCAACATGAGGTTCTCTTCGACGCTCAAAGACGAGAATATGCCGCGTTCTTCGGGGCACAGAGCCATGCCAAGCCGCGCAATCTGTCGGGGCTGCAGGCTGATCATCTCTGTGCCGTTAAAGGTGATTGATCCGGCGCGTTTGGCCAAGATACCCATGATGGCCAAAAGGGTAGATGTCTTGCCAGCGCCATTGCGGCCAAGCAACGTCACGACTTCGCCCTGGCGTACCTCAAAGTCGATACCGTGCAGCACGTGGCTTTCGTCGTACCAGCCCCGCAGATCTTGGACTTTTAACAATACATTGGACAGGGGTTCAGTCATGGTTGGCTCCGATGTAGGCTTCGATCACTTCGGGCGCTTTAGATATCTGTTCGTATGTCCCCTCAGCCAGAATTTCGCCGCGCGCGAGGACAGTGATATGATCTGAAAGTTCAGCCACAACCGACAGATTGTGTTCGACCATCAGCACGGTGCGGTTCTCAGCAATTCGGCGGATCAACTGCGAGATCCGCTCGACGTCTTCGCGGCCCATACCGGCCATAGGTTCATCCAAAAGCAACATGTCTGGGCTAAGCGCCAGCGTGGTCGCAATCTCTAGCGCGCGCTTTCGGCCATAAGGCAATGATGCGGCACGTTCGTCTGTAAGATCGCTCAGTCCAACCTCGGCGATGTAGTCGCGGGCTTGGTCGTCGAACTTTGACAAAATACGGTCAGACCGCCAGAAATCATAGCTTTCCCCGCGGGCTCGCTGCAACGCTACACGGACATTCTGCAAAACCGTAAGATCGGGAAAGATCGCCGAGATTTGGAAGGACCGCACCATGCCGAGACGCGCAATCTCTGACGGCATCATCCGGGTGATGTCGCGCCCCTCGTAGGTTATCTGACCACGGGTAGGCTGCAGGAATTTTGTCAGCAGATTAAAGCACGTGGTTTTGCCCGCACCATTGGGGCCAATCAGCGCATGAATCGTGCCTTTCTTGACCGAAAGATCGACATTATTGACAGCGATGAAACCCTTGAACTCTTTGGTCAAGCCCTTCGCTTGTAGCGCTATAGTCATTGCTCCCCTCCCAAGGTCAATTCCCAGCAACGCTCACTAAGAGCTTAGTTTAAGAAGATGTCAAATGGGTGTTTCATTTTTTTTGAACGACCGGTCAGAAACCAATAGTCAAAGCGCAGTGTCACAGTTCATTTAACCGTGGCTATAGGGCGGTTTTTTCGTTTGTCCTGCAATTTTCTAACGTTCGCAGCGTTTTGCATTGAAAACTGGCAATCTGGCAGAACTCCCCTGATGATCGGGTTGCAAACCGAGACCACCGTAGTAGGATCCCGCTGAAGCACAAATTGACGCGACATATCATCCCGTTGAAAGCTGTATGGGGCACTGGATCTTGTACCTGTTTCTAAGGTCGGACCGGTGCATATGCCCGTGACGACGCTTTGCCGGCCCGCGCGATAAAGTCGCGGCCGCTAAATTGAATGAACGAATAGGAGTTTCTACTATGAACCGCTACATCCTTAGCGCTGCGCTGGCCGCTGTCACCATCCCAGGTGCCGCATTGGCGAATGAAGACTGCGGCGAGATCACCATCGCCGAGATGAACTGGGCCTCTGCCGGTGTTGTTGTGGCTGTGTCCAACTTCCTGCTCGAGCAAGGGTATGGCTGTGATGTCACAATCGTCCCGTCCGACACCACGCCCGCCGTGACCTCGCTTTCCGAGAACAATGAGCCCGATATCGTGCCGGAGCTTTGGCCAAACTCGGCCGGTGACGCCTATGAAAAAATCAAGGCTGACGGTAAGATCGTTGAATTGACCAGCGTTCTTGAACCCGGCGGTGTCGAAGGCTGGTGGATCCCGACGTATCTGGCCGAAGCGCACCCCGAGCTGAAAACCATCGAAGGTGTGATGGCGAACCCCGAGTTGGTCGGCGGCATGTTCAATAACTGTCCCGATGGCTGGGGCTGCCGGATTGTGAACGACAACCTGATCCGCGCGATGGATCTGGAAGGCTCGGGCATCGAAGTCTTCAACCACGGTTCGGGCGAAACGCTGGCCACGTCGATGGCATCGGCCGTGCAAAGCGAAGAGCCTTGGTTTGGCTACTATTGGGGACCCACCACACCACTGGGCAAGTTCGACATGACCAAGGTCAGCCTTGGCGAAGAGATCGAGGCAGCACAAAAAGCTAACGCGAATGCTGATTCCGCGGACGCGGCCGTTACCGAATTTGCCACGGCACCCGTCTTGACAGTTGTTACCAAGGATTTCCAAACCTCCCACCCAGAGGTTACCGAGCTGATGTCCAAGGTACAGTTCGAAACGGACCAGATGAGCAGCCTGTTGGCATGGATGGACGAGAACAACGCCAGCAGTGAAGAAGCCGCTGTCTACTTCCTGACAAACAACACCGAAATCTGGAAAGACTGGATCAACGACGACGCGCGCGCAAAGCTGTCCGCGCTTCTTGGCGATTGATCTGAAACGACACTTTGGGGCGGTCCGGTGCATCAAGCACCGGGCCGCCTTTTCTAGGTAATCGACTTTAAAGAACGAAGGGCAGATGCAATCGCCCTCACGGGGGATGCATGGCAACATACGATTTTATCTTCGACAAACTCGGCTTGCGCGATTGGTGCGGCGGCAGAGTTGGCGGCGATGGCACCCCGATGTCGATGGCTGAACTGCTGGGCAAAACAACCGGCACTGCAGACGAGGTTTCGGCATGGGACACACCGTTTCCATCGCTCGACAATCTGCACGATGCCTGCGACGCAATCCCGCAGTCGCGCGACCTGACCACTGGCCTTGAAAGCGGGTTCTTGAACATCAAGGACAGTCTGAAAGTCGTCGTCGACCCCCTCACACAACCTCTTAGCTGGGCGCTGAACGAAATGCTCTGGGTGATGCAGGCGGTGCCGTGGTGGATCATGATCCCACTGTTGATGCTGATCACCTTTGTGGTCGGACGGTCGCTCAAGCTGGTCGGACTTGTAGCGCTTTGTTTCGGGTTTCTCGCGTTTGTCGATTACTACGATTACACAATGCAAACGCTCGCGATCATTTTCGTCTGCGCCTTCATATGCGTGCTTCTTGGCGTGCCGATAGGGATTGCGATGTCACGCAGTGACCGCACCCAACGGATTATGATCCCGATCCTCGACATGCTGCAAACCCTGCCGCCTTTTGTGTATCTGATCCCGCTTATCTTCCTCTTTTCGGTCACAGAGCCAAAGCTGTATGGGATCGCGATTATTCTCTATGCCATCGTGCCCGTCGTCCGACTGACCGACCTGGGCATCCGCCTTGTCGATAAGGATGTGATAGAGGCAGCCGACGCCTTCGGCATGACAAGCCGCCAAAAACTATTCGGGGTGCAAATACCGCTGGCGTTGCCCAACATTATGGCCGGCGTGAACCAGACAATTATGATGAGCCTCGCAATGGTCGTAATCGCTTCGCTGGTGTCCGCACCGGGGCTTGGGGTGCTGGTTCTGCGCGGTATTCGCAGCCTGGAACTGGGCGTCGGTCTGCTCTCGGGTTTGGGGATCGTACTGCTTGCAATCATTCTTGATCGGGTGACTAAAGCAGCACTTGCACGCATCAATGCCGGCCAGGCAGAATAAGGAAACGGACATGTCAGACGATATTAAAATCAAAATCCGGAACCTGTATAAAATTTTCGGCGATGACCCGAAAGCAGCGCTAGAGCATGTAAAGAATGGCATGGGAAAGACGGAGCTGCTGGCCGAGCATAACCACGTGCTGGGTCTTAACGACATCAACGTTGATATACCCGCCGGCAAGACCACGGTGATCATGGGGCTATCGGGATCGGGGAAGTCGACCCTGATCCGACACCTGAACCGGCTGATCGACCCGACCGCTGGCGAGGTGTTGGTCGATGGCGAGGATATCTTGTCTTATAATGACAAACAGCTGCGTGACTTGCGGCAACATCGAATGTCGATGGTGTTCCAGAAATTCGCGCTGTTCCCCCACCGGACTGTTCTGGAGAATACTGGCCTCGCGCCGTCAATCGAAGGGCAAAGCCTGAAGAAGTACGAAAGCGAAGCACAAAAATGGCTCGCCCGTGTTGGCCTTGAGGGGCAGGGCGATCAATATCCGCATCAGCTGTCCGGCGGGATGCAGCAACGTGTCGGCATCGCCCGCGCATTGACTAGCAATTCTGACATCATGCTGATGGACGAGGCATTTTCAGCACTGGATCCACTGATCCGTACCGATATGCAAAACCTACTGATTGAACTGCAAGACGAGTTACAAAAGACCATCGTCTTCATCACTCACGATCTAGATGAATCCCTCAAGCTCGCGGACCATCTGGTTATTCTGAAAGACGGTTTTGTCGTCCAACAAGGTGAGCCCCAGCATATTCTTTTGAACCCCTGCGACCCGTACATCGAAGATTTTGTCAGCGACATCAACCGCGCGCGCGTTTTGCGCGTCCGGTCCGTCATGCGTAAGACCACAGAAACAACGGGAGATATTAGCGGCGAAGTCGATCACAACGACAACCTAGAATCGCTTATCGAGAAGTCCGGCGGCGACACGACCAACCGCTATCGTGTAATGAAAGAAGGCCAGCAAGTTGGCACCTTGGAAATGGCGGATCTGGTACGCTCTTTGGTGCCGCAAGGCGGGTCGTCCGATCCCGACGCTGCACGGCGAACCGGATAATTCTATTTCCCGATCGCAACATGATACGACGTCGCAAATCTCGCATGCGGCAAAACGGGACGTGCTTGGTGTTTTAACAGGTGCCTTACGATGGCAGGCTTTTGATACCCCGCGAACGCCTGTGAACGGCGGAGCAATACTCGGCCACGGTAGCGACGGCATAGTGTTGTCGCGGGCGGCGTAAAAGTCGTCCACTTTTGCCCTTTCGGATTTCGGGAG